>CAMYBO010000105.1 GCA_947254045.1 uncultured Granulicatella sp.
GTGTTAAATTAATTAAATCATTACTAACTTTCTCCATTATAACAAGAGGACTAATATTTATTATTAGCTTATTGTATGATATACTATACAAGGTATATTAGGTGTCGAACTTGACACGAAAAGGAGGACCGTTTGTGGTTGCATTAAGTTTAAGAGCACAAAATATTGGTATTGATTTAGGAACTGCCAATACGATTGTTTATCTTGAAAATGAAGGAATTGTGACACGTGAACCATCTGTAGTCGCAAAAAATATAGTTACTGAAGAAATTATCGCTGTTGGGCAAAATGCATTTGATATGATTGGGCGAACACCGGAAAATATTGTGGCTGTTAGACCTATGAAAGATGGCGTTATTGCTGATTATAATACAACAACAGCCATGTTAAAATATTTTGTACAATCAATTGTCGGTCGTTCATTCTTTAAACCGATTGTAATGATTTGTGTTCCAAGTGGAATTACAGACGTTGAAAAAAGAGCTGTATTAGATGCTACAAAATATGCTGGTGCTAAAGAAGCTTATGTGGTTGAAGAGCCATTTGCAGCAGCTGTTGGAGCAGGATTACCTGTACAAGATCCAACCGGTAGTATGATTGTCGATATTGGTGGTGGCACGACTGATGTAGCAACAATTTCATTGGGTGGAATTGTTAATAGTCAATCAATTCGTATCGGTGGCGATGAATTAAATGAAGCCATTGTATTGCATGTGCGTAAAAAATACAATTTATTAATTGGTGAAAGAACTGCTGAAGATTTAAAAATTCAGTTAGGATCTGCTTCCGTAGAAAAATCTTCTGCTTATGGAAGCATGCAAGTTCGTGGACGTGATATGGTTTCTGGTTTGCCAAGAATTATTGAAGTAGAAGCTGTGGAAATTGCTGAAGCAATGAGTGAAATTATTACTCAAATTATTGATGCAGTTAGAGACGTTCTTGAACAAACACCACCTGAAATTGCATCTGATGTGATTGATCATGGAATCGTATTAACTGGTGGAGGGGCATTGTTAAGAAATCTAGCAGAAGTAATTTCTGACTATACTCAAGTTCCAGCGTTTGTCGCAAATGATCCACTAGATTGTGTAGCATTAGGAACTGGAAAAATTTTAGCAAATCCATTATTAATGAAAAAATAATGAAAAGGAGACTGAACAGTGAATCCAATATTTTCGAACAAGAAATTAATTGGTTGGGTTTTAGGTGGAATTGTAACACTATTATTAATTACCTTTTCACTCACTGTTGGTAGTACAATCGTTTCGCAAGGTGTCAATGATGTGACAAATATTTTAGGACGAATGCTTGCGTATCCTGCCAATAGTGTCAATGATTTTATGGAAAGTATTTCCAATTTAACAAATACTTATCAAGAAAATCAGACGTTAAAACAAAAAGTAGAAACAATCTATGAATTAGAAGTTCAATTAAATGACTTAAAAAAAGATAATGAAAAAATGAAGGAAGCGTTGAAGTTACAAGATACTTTAAACGATTATACTTTAGTGAATGCAACAGTCATTGCAAGAAATCCAGATACTTGGAGAGATATTGTGACGATTAATAAAGGTTCAAATGATGGCTTAACTCCTCAAATGTCTGTAATGAGTGATAATGGACTAGTAGGTAAAGTGTTAGATGTGAACCCCACAAGTGCTAGAGTAGCTTTATTATCAAACAATGATAATACATTAGTACGTGTTGCAGCGATGATTCAAGGAGAAAAAGAATCTATTTACGGAACATTAACAGGATTTGACCATGAAAAAAATATTTTAATTATGAGTCAAATTCAAGCAACCCAGGAAATTAAAGTTGGAGATAAAGTGGTGACTTCTGGTTTAGGAGGAGTATCTCCTAGCTCATTATATATTGGTACTGTTGAAGAAGTAGCAATGGATCGTTTTGGACTTTATAAAGAAGTTCGTATTAAACCAGCAGCTGATACAAATGATGTTCGTTATGTAACAGTGGTGAAGCGAACAAGTGAAAGTAGGACTGAATAATGCATACTTCAAAACGTATTTATTGGTTGCCCATTTTGATGATGATTACTTTTTTAATTGATGGAGTGATGATGAATCATTTTTCAGCATTTTTTATGGAATCGGGTTATATACTTGTTCCAAGAATTGTTGTTATAACCTTAGTATTGTTTACTTTTATTATTGACCATTCGTCGATGTTTTGGTTTGCAATATTAGTTGGGTTTATGTACGATAGTTACTACTCTGGGATATTGGGAGTTTATATGGCTATTTTTGCTGTAATTGTTAGAGTGATTGGTCATATTAGAGGAAAAATTAGTATTAATCCTTTCACACTAGGATTAGCATTAATTTTTTTACTAACTATTACTGAAACAGGAGTTTATATCATTTATCATTTAATTGGTGTTCAACATCTTACAGTACAACAATTTTTAGTTCAAAGACTTGGAGCTAGTTTAATTTTAAATATTGTATTGTATTACTTATTGTATATTCCTTTAAAAAACTTCGCATTATGGGTGCAATCTGGTATTTCTCATGATAAAATTTCATTGAGAGCTGCTCGTAGAAATCAAGGAAATTCTTATCATTATCATTAAAACGAAGCCGGTTTAATCCGGCTTTTTTTGTGTACGAACATACGTGCGAAAAAAGTAGAAGAAATCATAAAAGTTATGTTATAATAAATGTGAAGAAGGAGGTATGATGATGAGTAATTTATACGATACAGCGAATCAATTAGAACGTGAACTTCGTCAATCAGAAGAGTTTACTGCAGTGAAATCAGCTTTTGAAGCAGTTCAACAATCTGAAGAAGCAAAAGCTTTATTTGAAGAGTTCCGTGACATGAATGGAAAATTCCTACAAAAACAAATGAATAGTGAAGAATTAACTGAAGAAGATACAACTTATGCAAATGATTTATATCAAAAAGCAAGTTCTAATGAAGCTATTCAAACATTAATGCAAGCAGAGCAACGTTTAAATACGGTAATGCAAGATATTAACCGCATTTTAACGACTTCATTACAAGAATTATATCAATAATTACATTGATCGAAACGGTCTTATTGATTTTTAGCCTATGAAATAAAATTCATAATGGACTAGAAGTGAATAGACCGTTTTATTTTATAGATAAGGAGTTTTTATGATTCGCTTTATTCATTGTGCCGATATACATTTAGGAAGCCCGTTTACTGGACTTCGACAAAAGAATAGTACGATTGCATTTCACGCAATAGAGGCTACTAAAAAAGCCTTTATAACGTTAATTGAAACTGCAATTGAATATCACGTTGATTTTATATTAATTTCTGGAGATCTTTTTGATTCTAGTGTTCAACATATTCAGGAAAAACTTTTTCTAAAAGAACAATTTCAACGGTTAGCTCAAGAAGGGATTTATACGTATTTAATTCATGGAAATCATGATTATGGACGATATACTGAAGAATGGAATAATGATTGGGTAAAAGTTTTTAAAAAGGAAGTTTCAACAGAAATATTGAAAACTTCTTCAGGAGAAAGTGTAGCTATTAGTGGATTTAGTTATGATACAAGATGGATAACAGAGTCAATGGCGGTGCAATTTCCAATGAAAAATGCATTAGTGGATTATCATATTGGAATGTACCATGGTCAAACTCGTACATCATCAGAGTCATCGGTAGCATATGCTCCATTCAAAGTGAGTGATTTAGAAAAACTTCATTATGATTATTGGGCATTGGGACATATTCACCGAGCTATGGATTTAGATGCTAATGGAAAGATTGCTTACTCTGGAACGATTCAAGGTCGGAGTTTTAAAGAAACACGTGAAAAAGGGTTTTATGTTATTACTTTACATAAAAATTTACCAATGACTAGACAATTTGTTACTTGTAATCCAATTGAATGGATGGAAATAGAATTTTTAATGGAAGAAGCTTATTCTATAGAACAGATTGTGTCATACCTTTATAGAGAAATTTCAATTCAAAAATGGGATGTTGATAAAACTTATTTATTAAAATTTGTTTTAATAGTGGATAGAGGATTTAATCAAACATGGTTGAAATTAATCGAAGAGATACTTCAAAAGGAAATTTCAAAAAAATATGAAAAATTACACTTAATAGAAATTGATGTCGAATTTAAAAAAGTTAAAACAAATAGTCAACTAAATATTGAATGGTTAGAAAGTGAAGATAGTCATCAAAAAAGATTACAACAAATTCAAAATATTGCCATGCAACATACGTTATTAGCGAAATATTTTTCAAAAGAAATGCATAGCGAAACATTTCATCATAAAATCATTCAGAAGGCAAAATTTTTAATCGAAATGAATATGGAAGAGGGTGATGAAAATGTACATTAATCGGATAGAAATTTTTGGTTATGGTAAGTGGTCAAATGTACGAATGGATTTTCATCATCAATTGCAACTATTTCAAGGGAAAAATGAATCTGGAAAATCTACCTTGCGTTCTTTTATTCAGCATGTTTTATTTGGTTTTCCAAAGAAAGTTGCTGGAAAATATCCTTATGAACCTCAAAATGGAGGAATGATGGGAGGCAAAATTTGGGTAGAAGAAACGGAAGAAGGTTCTCTTTTTATAGAACGTTATATTAAAAATGGGAAAATATGTTTTTGTTGTGAAACTGCTTCAGGAAAAAGTTTATCAGAGGAAAGATGGAAACAATTACTGTTTCAAATGGATGAAAAACAATATGCACAAGTCTTTGGATTTAATAAAGAGCAATTAGATCAATTTCAATTCTCTTCAAAACAGGAAATGGATCAGTTTTTGTATAGTGTTAGTTTAACAGGTAGTGAAGAGTGGATGAAATTATCTACAAAATTACAAAAGCAAGCAGAATCAATTTTTACACCTAAAGCTGTTAAAAGAGTGATAAACCAGCAATTACAACAATTAGATTTACAAATGTTGAAAATAGAAGAGTCAGCACAAAACAATGAATTATATGAAGAAACAGTCCAAAAATCTGAAAAGATTAAGCAAAAAATTCAAACTCTTTCACAAATGATTCAACATAAGCAAGAAAAAGAAAGAAACCTTCAATTATTACAATCT
>CAMYBO010000106.1 GCA_947254045.1 uncultured Granulicatella sp.
TTGAAATAATGTATGACAAACATACGAAGGTTAAAATGTTAACCATTCGATTCAGACAAAGGAGGACGAAGATTTGGCTATCGATAAACCATTATTAGAAATCAACGATTTACATGTTGGATTTCGTATTAAAGATGATTTTTATGATGCAGTTGATGGTGTTTCATTATCATTGGAGAAAAATGAAATTTTAGCAATTGTAGGGGAATCTGGATGTGGTAAATCTACATTAGCAACAACTATTATGGGTTTACACAATAAATTAAATACTAAAATCACTGGGGACATCATTTATAATGATGTAAACTTAGTGACTTTAAATGAAACTTTATATAATAAAATTCGCGGAAATGATATTGGTATGATTTTCCAAGATCCATTGGCTTCATTAAACCCATTAATGACCATTGGTGCTCAAATTGACGAAGCGTTATTCTATCATACAGATTTAGATGAAAAACAACGTACAGAACGTGTGTTAGAATTACTTGCACAAGTAGGGATTCCAAATCCACAACGTACATTTAAACAATACCCACATGAATTATCAGGGGGGATGCGTCAACGTGTTGTAATTGCGATTGCATTATCATGTAAACCACCAATTATTATCGCTGACGAACCAACAACAGCGCTTGACGTAACGATTCAAGCACAAATCTTAGATTTATTAAATGAAATTCAAGCAGAAACACAATCAGGAATTATTTTAATTACGCACGACCTTGGGGTAGTTGCGGAAACTGCTGACCGTGTAGCTGTGATGTATGCTGGACAATTCGTAGAGATTGCTCCTGTAGAGGAATTATTTACAAATCCTAAACATCCATATACTCGTTCATTATTACAATCAATTCCACAAGCTGGTTCTGAAGGACAAGAGTTACACGTAATTGAAGGTACAGTTCCTCCATTACCAAGATTACCACGTACAGGATGCCGTTTTGCTCTTCGTATTCCATGGATTTCTGCTGAAGAGCATGAAGAACATCCAACATTACACGAAGTTGGTCAAGGCCATTTTGTTCGTTGTACATGTTACAAAAATTTCCATTTTGAAGGGGAGGAAGCATAATGGGTTTTGTTAGAATTGAAGATTTAAAAGTTCACTATCCAATTAGAAGTGGCTTCTTTAACCGAGTAACGGATCATGTTTATGCTGTTGATGGCGTTACATTGGAAATTGAAGAAGGGAAAACTTATGGACTTGTAGGTGAATCAGGTTCTGGTAAATCAACAATCGGTAAAGCAATTATCGGTTTAGAGCCAGTTACAAGCGGTAAAGTATTATATGAAGGACAAGATGTGACAAATAAAGCACGTCGTCGCACTTCTGACTATAACCGTAATGTACAAATGATTTTCCAAGATTCATTATCAAGTTTTAATCCTAAAAAACGTATTTTAGATATCGTGGCTGAGCCATTACGTAACTTTGACCGTTTATCTCCTGAAGAAGAACGTCGTAAAGTTATCGAGTTAATGGAAATCATTGGTTTATCTGAAGAAGCATTATTAAAATACCCTCACCAATTCTCTGGTGGACAACGTCAACGTATTGGGGTAGCTCGTGCATTAGCAAGTAATCCACGTTTAATTATTGCAGATGAACCAGTATCTGCTTTGGACTTATCAGTACAAGCACAAGTATTAAACTACATGAAACGTATTCAAGATGAATTTAACTTAAGTTATTTATTCATCTCTCATGACCTTGGGGTTGTAAAACACATGTGTGATGAATTATTCATTATGTATCGTGGACGTTTTGTTGAAACAGGAAAAGCAAATGATATTTATGCAGATCCTCAACATATTTATACAAAACGTTTATTATCAGCCATTCCAGTTATTGACCCAGTAAACCGTGAAGCGAACAAACAACGTCGTATTGAAGCTGAAAAATTCTATCAAGAAAATCAAACAATGTACTATGACGAAAATGGTCGTGTATTCGATTTACAACAATTGTCAGATTCGCATTTTGTTGCGTTGAATCCGTCAGAAAAGGGAGGTAACTAGACTATGTGGAAAACTATATTACGTCGTGTGCTACTAATGTTGCCACAAATTTTAATTTTAAGTTTATTAGCATTCTTAATTGCTAAGATGATGCCAGGGGATCCATTTACTGGTTTAATTACTCCTGAAACAGACCCAAATACGATTGAAGCTTTACGTGTGAAAGCTGGATTCTATGATCCATGGTATATTCAATATGTTCGTTGGATGGGTAAAGCATTCCAAGGAGACTTTGGACAAAGTTATACTTATAAATATGCTGTTACTAAATTAATTGGTGAACGTATTGGTAATACAGTTTGGTTATCATTATTAACATTAATTTTAACGTATTTAATTGCATTACCTTTAGGGATGGTTGCAGGACGTTATCAAAACTCATGGGCAGATAAGTTAATCGTTGTTTATAACTTCATTACTTACTCTATTCCAACATTTGTATTTGCCTTAATCCTATTATGGTTATTTGGTTATACATTAGGTTGGT
The DNA here is from genome assembly GCA_947254045.1 of uncultured Granulicatella sp. Lineage (GTDB taxonomy): Bacteria > Bacillota > Bacilli > Lactobacillales > Aerococcaceae > Granulicatella. The sequence goes on from CAMYBO010000106.1 coordinate 2,510, forward strand.
TCCCAACTCGTGGTTCAGTTGATTCAGGTGTATCACCAGGATCTATTGGTTATTTAATTAATCGATTCCACCACTTATTATTACCAGCATTAACAATGGCGATTTTAACAACAACTGGTACAGTTCAATATTTAAGAACTGGGGTTATTGATGCGAAGAGTCAAGACTATGTTCGTACAGCTCGTGCAAAAGGGGTTCCTGAAAAAGTGGTATTTAACCGTCACATTTTCCGTAACTCAATTTTACCAATCGCTGCCTTCTTAGGATATGAATTCACAGGTTTAATCGGTGGTTCAGTGTTTATTGAAAACATCTTCTCATATCCAGGAATGGGAAACTTATTCGTAAGTTCAATTTCATCTCGTGACTATTCTGTTATCTTAGCGTTGTTATTACTATTTGGTACAGCAACACTATTAGGAACATTATTATCTGATATTATTATGAGTATCGTTGACCCTAGGGTTCGCGTACAATAGAAAAGGAGGAGTAGCAAATGGCGCAAGATAAAAAAGATGTAACAAAAGAAAGCACCGCATCTACCCCACCTACTGGGTTCCAGGTTATTGTGCGTGAATTTTTAAAAGATAAAATTGCTCTTGCAGCATTAATTATCTTAACTTTAATTTTCTTATTTATTTTCATTGGTCCGTTCTTCATTAATGAAGCAACTGCTTTGAAAGTAAATATTTTACAACGTTATAAAGCACCAGGTGTGAACGGTTATTTATTAGGTTCTGATGAAGGTGGTCGTGATGTATTCGCGATGTTAGTTATCGGGGCTCGTAACTCTGTAACAATTGGTTTCACAATTACAATTTTAACGTGTATAATCGGGATTATCGTTGGTTTAATTTCTGGATACTATGGTAAATGGGTTGATACTACATTAATGCGTATTGTTGATTTCATCATGATTTTACCAACATTAATGATTATCATCGTATTCGTAACAGTTATTCCAAACTATACATTATTCCACTTTATTTTAATTATGACATTGTTCTACTGGGTTGGTTCAGCTCGTTTATTCAGAACACGTACGTTACAAGAAGCTAGTTTAGATTATGTAAATGCGTCTAAGACTTTAGGTTCAAGTGATTTACAAATTATGTTCCGTGAGATTTTACCTAACATTAGTTCATTAATCATTGTTAACTTAATTTTACGTTTAGCAGGGAACATTGGTATTGAAACTGGTTTGACATATTTAGGTTTCGGTTTACCATATACAACTCCTTCTTTAGGAACATTAATTTCTGCAGCGAAAACGCAAGATATTATTGAAAACAAAATGTGGGTATGGTTACCTGCAACAGTTTTAATCTTAGTAATGATGTTATGTATCAACTACATTGGACAAGCGTTCCAACGTGCAGCGGATGCGCGTCAACGTCTAGGTTAAGAAATATAAACAGACTTCTCTATATAGTAGCAAAGGACGGCAGCAAACCTTTGGTTTTATGGCTAAGCTACTATGGGGAAGTCTTTTTTGTTTTACCTTTTTGGTTGTGTAAAAGTGTATTTTTTTGTAAAATAGAAGGGCTAATAATTTTAATGGAGGATTTATGAAAGAGAAATTTAAGAAATATCAACAGTTAGTGAAGCCTTATGACATTATTATTGTAATTGCCTTATTTATTTTATCGTTTTTACCTAATGCAATTTTTGCAGTGCAACAGATGACAACTCCAACAGAGGAAGCAAAGATTTATGCTGTTGTAACGATTAATGGTGAAGAAGTGCAACGTTTTGAATTAAAAGAAGATACTCCAAGAGAGGAATTTATTTATTTCCCTAGTGATGATCAATATAATATTATTGAAGTAGATGGGACTAGAATTAGAGATAAGGAAGATAATAGTCCTGATCAAATTGCTGTTAAAACGGGTTGGATTTCAAGAGTGGGTCAAACGAGTATTTGTTTGCCGCATGGGTTGATGATTGAGATTGTTTCAACACAGGAATTAACAGAAGAAACGGATACTATTATTCCATTGTAACGGATACGAATTAGACTTCTTTGATAGCAGTATAGGACGCCAGCAAACCTTCGGTTTCCTAGTACAAAGTACGCATACTACTATGAGAAGTCTTTTTATTGTTTAATAAATGCTAAAAACTTGTTCTATTATTTGTCAGTCAAATTTATTCGTGATAGGATATACTTACACCTTATATATATAAGGTGTATCGTATTGAAATTAATAGAAATGAGAGAATTTTATGAATGAAAATCAATCATTAGAACCTCAAAGAATTCCTTCTCGTCATGATAAAATGGAAGAAGAAATGGGTTCGAATGACAAATGGTATAAAAAAATATGGAATCATCCTTGGTTTAAAAATTTTAGAGAATTTTGGAAAAAATTTCACCTAACTAAATTGTTCTTAACCGTATTTCTAACCTTTACAGCTGTCTCTTATACACATCTCCGAGCCCACGAGACTATTGCGCTCATCT
>CAMYBO010000107.1 GCA_947254045.1 uncultured Granulicatella sp.
GTAATAGGATCTGCAAAAGCAGAAACTATTACAGGTAAATTTGAGACACCGAAGGTGGCTGCTAGCGTCCTCAACTACACCAAAATTATTATTTAGCTTTTGGATTATTACGAAAAAAAGAAGCCTTTCGGCTTCTTCTCATCATTATTTTTGAATTTCTTCTTTGTAATCGCAATGGCTACATACAATTTGTTTGCCACTTTTTACTTTTTTCTCTACAAGATAGTGAGAACATTTCGGACATTCTCTTCCTACTGGTTTATCCCATGATACAAATTCACATTCAGGATAACGATCACATCCATAGAATAAACGATTCTTCTTCGATTTTCTCTCAATGACATGTCCTTGATGGCAATGCGGACACGTTACACCGATTTCTTTTACAATGGCTGCAGTATGACGGCAATCTGGGAAATTACTACACGCATAGAATTTGCCAAAACGTCCTAATTTAATCACCATTGGGCTTCCACAAACTTCACAGTCGAAACCAGCAGGTTCATCTTTAATTTGAACTTTTTCAATTTGAATTTCTGCTTTATCCACTTCAGCCTTAAATGGTTGATAGAAACGATCGATTACTTGAACCCACTCTTGTTTTCCAGCTTCAATTTGGTCTAATTCAGATTCCATTTCCGCAGTAAAATGAGTATCTACAATATTCGGGAAATAATTATTAATCATTTGATGAACAATTTCTCCCAATTCAGTTGGTTCAAAACGTTTTGCTACTAATTTAACATAGTAACGTTTTTGAATTGTTTCAATTGTTGGAGCATAAGTCGAAGGACGACCGACTCCAATTTCTTCCAATGTTTTAATTAAAGTTGCTTCTGAATATCTAGCAGGTGGTTGAGTGAAGTGTTGTTCTGGATCTAATTTTTGCACAGATACCGTATCTCCCTCAACTAATTCAGGTAATACATTTGATTTTTTAGAATCTGCATTATCTTGATACACTTTTTGATAACCAGCAAATTTAATGGTAGAACCATTAGCTTTAAATAGTTGATTATTTTGCTCTAACTCAACTTGAACTGTATCATAAACAGCTGCAGACATTTGACTTGCTACAAATCTAGACCAAATTAATGTATACAGTTTTAATTGATCTTTTGTTAAATAGGCTGCAATCGAATCAGGCGTTCTCATCACAGATGAAGGGCGAATTGCTTCGTGGGCATCTTGAGCTCCTTCAGAAACTTTAGTTGAACGTGTTGAGTTTGAATACTCACTACCATACTCTGATAAAATAAATGATTTCGCTTCGTCTTTAGCCGTTTGAGAAACACGAGTTGAGTCTGTACGCATATACGTAATTAAACCGACTGAACCTTGTCTTCCTAATGATACACCTTCATATAATTGTTGAGCGACCATCATTGTTTTACGAGTTCTAAAGTTTAATTTATTAGAAGCATCTTGTTGCAAACTACTTGTTGTAAATGGTGCAGCAGGATTTCTTCTTCTTTCTTTTTTCGTTACTTTTTGAACAGTAAATGGTGATTTCTCGTCAATTTGTTTTAAAACTTGATTCACTTCATCTTGAGATTTTAATTCTACTTTTTCAGAAGTTGTTCCATAATAACTTGCTGAAAATTTCTTTGTTGATTTTTGGAAAGTTGCATCTAATGTCCAATATTCTTCTGGAACAAATGATTGAATTTCTCTCTCTCGATCGATAATTAATTTTACAGCAATACTTTGTACACGACCTGCACTTAAGCCTTTTTTCACTTTTTTCCATAAAATTGGAGAAATCGTATATCCTACTAAGCGGTCTAAAATACGACGAGCTTGTTGTGCATCGACTAAATCCATATCTAAATTTCTTGGATTTTTAAAGGCTTCTTTTACAGCATCCTTTGTAATCTCATTAAACTCAACACGAATTGGTTTAGTTGTATCTAATCCTAATAAATGCGCTAAATGCCATGAAATAGCTTCCCCTTCTCTATCCGGGTCACTTGCAAGGTAAACAGAATCGGCTTTACTCGCTTCTTTTTTCAAAGATTTGATTAAACCCCCTTTACCACGAATAGAAATATAATGAGGTTCATAATTATTCTCGATATCGATTCCCATTTTACTTTTTGGTAAATCACGTAAGTGACCTTTACTTGCCACTACTTTAAAATTTTTTCCTAAATATCTTTCAATTGTTTTCGCTTTTGTTGGTGATTCGACGATCACCAAGTTTTTCTTAACCATATGGAAACTCCCTTCACAGAAGTATATGCTTGTTTTCAATAATCGTTATTCATCATAGCGAACGAAAGTTTGTTTGTCAAATCAAAAAACTATATGATTAAGAATTTATGGGAAATAATGAAGAGATTCTAAAATATCATTCGCATTTCGAATCGGAAATGCTCCAGCAGTAATCAACTCATTTGTCCCTTTAGAATATTCACTTGTTATGTTTCCTGGTAGTGCAAATACTTGACGATTTTCACTCAAAGCTACATTAGCGGTAATTAAACTTCCACTATGTAATTTTGCCTCGATTACACATAATCCATGACTTAATCCTGCAATAATTCGATTTCGATAAGGAAAATGAAATTTTAAAGGTGGACTATCTAATGGATATTCTGACAGTATCAGTCCTTTTCTCCCAATTGCATCATACAAAGCTTTATTCTCCTTCGGATAGGTTACATTAATCCCATTTCCAATAACCGCTATCGTTTCGCCTTTTAAATCTAATGTAAGTTGGAGCGCTAAACCATCTACGCCTCTAGCTAGTCCACTAATAATAGATACTTTTCTTTCAAGGATATCCGGTAGTAAATATTCTAGTGCTTCTTTGCTATATGGAGTATGATTTCTTGCTCCGACAATTCCTATCGATAAACGATTAAATAACTCCAGTCGCCCTTTATAAAATAAAACAACTGGTGGTAAATAAATTTCTTTTAAGCGTTGAGGATACAACACATCTTCGTACATCAAAAAATGAATTCCTTCTTTTCGATACTTTAATTCCAAACTAGCAAAATCTGTATTTCTTAGCCATTCAATTTCTTCCAAACTTAATTCCTGATGAATCGCTTCTAGTGTGAATTTCCCTTCTGTCCATTCATTTTGACATAAGCGTTGATACAATTCCCATCTTTGTTGACTGCTCCCCTTATCTCTCATTGCAAGAGCAATCATTAATGTGCGCCTTGTCCATTCCATAAAAATAACCTTCTTTCTCGAAATAACATTTCTACTTGTTATATACGAAAAAAAAGGCTAAAAATATTTTTTATTTCAAAAAATCTTTAATGGGAGCAAAAGTTTTTCGATGAATTGGACAAATTCCTTGTGTTTTTAATCCTTCTAAGTGTTTTGGAGTTCCATAACCCGCATTATTAGAAAAATCATACCCAGGATATAATTCATCAAATTCTTGCATCATTTGATCACGCACTTGCTTGGCAACAATGCTTGCTGCTGCAATTGATATACTCTTTGCATCACCTTTAATAATGCCAATTTGCGGTGTATTCACATCAATTTTCATTGCATCAATTAATAAATAATTCGGTTGAATCTTTAATTCACTGACTGCTTGTTGCATCGCTAAACGACTAGCTTGATAAATATTGACTTGGTCAATAATATCCGCATCCACAATTCCGATTCCAATCGCAATAGCTTTTTCTTGAATAAGTCGATAAATTTCTTCTCGTTTAGACGCTGATAATTTTTTAGAATCATCAAACCCTAAATCTTCAATATTTTTCGGTAAAATAACTGCTGCAGCTACAACAGGCCCTGCTAATGGACCACGCCCCACTTCATCTACACCAGCAATAAAACTAGCTCCTTCTTTATATGCTAAACGCTCATAATATTGCATTTCAATAAAATGTGCTGCACGTTTTTGTTCTTTTTCAATTCGTTTTTGACATGATTTGAGAGCTGTTTGTACTCCTTTTCTCATATCTAAACTCAATTGTTGAAACATGGGATCTTCCATCGAATGAATGGAACTTAGTAATTCTTTAATTTGACTAATCGTATATTTTTCAGTCATTTTATACACCTTCCAAACTAATTGGTGCAGTATCTAATGTATATCGACCTAATTTACCACCACGAATATCAAAAATAATTCGCTCACTCGCACGTTCATAATCATCTTTGAATCCTAACTTTTTCGTAATAAGCAATAATAAATCCACATCTGATAATTCTAAATCAGCTTCACTCAATCCATAAGGCTTTCTTAGAGCATCTGTATAGTAGGTTCTAAAAATATTAATCGCAAATAGCGCTACATCATCCAGATGTAATAAGGAATCTTTAATAGCTCCAGTAACTGCTAATTTATTTCCAATCTCTTGATTATCGAATTTTGGCCATAAAATACCAGGTGTATCCAATAATTCAAAATCATTACCGATTTTTAACCAACGTTGTCCTTTTGTAACTCCTGGACGGTTAGCTGTTTCAGCTTGATTTTTTTGAATCATACGGTTAATAAAGGTTGATTTTCCAACATTTGGAATGCCTAACACCATTAAACGAATCGGACGTGGACGTACGCCTTTTGACGCTAATTTTTCAAATTCTTCTTCCATCAATGATTTAATCGCTGCTTTTACTTGATTTAATCCTTTACCATCTTTAGATTCAACTGTCAAAACTTCAATGCCTACTTCTTGGTAATATTTCATCCATTTCTTTGTTTGAATTGGATCAGCTAAATCCGTCTTATTCAATAGCATTAATTGTTTCTTTTGTCCTTTAATCTCATTTACAATTGGATTACGACTTGATTCTGGAATACGTGCATCAACTAATTCGATTACAACATCTACTAATTTTAGTTTTTCAATGGCTTCTCTTTTAGCTTTAGCCATATGTCCAGGATACCATTGTATCGTTGCCATTCGTTTCATCCTTTCTTACTACTTGTAC
>CAMYBO010000108.1 GCA_947254045.1 uncultured Granulicatella sp.
GTATGGTATAATCATCGTATGTTTAAAGAGGAGTTGTAGAAATTTATGAAAAAAACATATTTTATTATTGGAGATGTTCATGGAGAAGACCAAATGCTCGATGAAATGTTAAAAAATTGGTATGAAAGTACTCAACAATTAGTTTTTCTAGGAGATTTAATTGATAGAGGACCAAATAATAAAAAAAGTGTTTTAACAGCTATGAAATATGTAAAAGAAAAAAATGCTTGGTATGTCATGGGAAATCATGAAGTGATGTTTTTAGCGTGGATTGACAATCCAGAGGAATGTTTTGACCATTATATGAGAAATAATGGAAATACAACGATTAACCATTTATTAAATCGCCCAGTGGATACAGAAATTGATTCTTTAAAAGATTGCGAATTAGTTAAAGAACAATATCCTGAACTAATCGCATTTTTAAGAGAACGTCCTTTATATATTGATGAAGGAGATGTGTTATTTGTTCATGCTGGAGTTGATTTAAGATTAGATCATTGGTTAGATACTGTTCCAAAAGACTTTTATTGGATTCGTGAACCTTTCCATACTGGAAAAAATACAACAGGAAAAACGATTATTTTTGGCCATACTCCATTAAAAGGATTGAATGAAGATGGAGATTATATGAAACTATGGCAACATGACGGTAAAATTGGCATGGATGGCGGTGCTGTATTCGGTGGAGCTTTACATGGTGTTGTATGGCATGATGGAAAAATTCAAAAAATTTATAGCTTAGAACATAAAGATTTCCATTAATGGAGGTAAAGAATGAAGAAAAAGGCAGTATTATTATGGTTTGTGTATTTTTCTAATTTGATGATTGTTCCTCGTTTTTTTCTTACTCAAGCAGAAGAAGGTACATTACATGTAGACAGAAAAGTGTATATTTTAGTTCAATTAATAACAGCTATGTATGCAGTTTGGTCTTACCGGGAAGAGATTCAAAGAGGATTCGAAAGTTTAGTAAAACGCAGATTTGTTCGGGATATTGCGATTGGCTATATAGTTCGAGTAGTCCTTACTTTGCTTTTTGCTCTTGTTGTTCCATTACAGCAAACAGATAATCAAGCGAATATTGAATCATTATTAAATTCAACATCAATTGTATTAATGGTCATTTTAACATGTGTCGTTGCACCGATTGTTGAGGAACTAGTATTTAGAGAAGCCATTATTGGATCTTTCAAAGATAAAGTAAATCCTTGGATATTAACAGGTATTTCTATTTTCTTCTTTGTTTTACTACATTCGATTTCGAATAGTGGTGGAATTGACTGGAGTGCTGCTTTGATGTATATTCCTTTGACGATTCCTTTAGTCGGAATGTATCGTTATTATGAAGATAATGTTGCAGCATCTATGTTAATGCATTTTGTGAGCAATAGTGTTGCGATGATTTTTTTAGTGGGTAGAGGGTTCTTATCATGAAAATGATTCAAGAAGATCAATTGAAGTTTTTAATTCGTTATGGGTTATTGATAACAGCTATTGTAGAATGGGCATTATATCATCCAGTGAATGCTTATCATTTGTTACTATTTCTTGTTATTGTTATTGTAGCTCAATTAGATTATTATTCGATTCAATATTCTTGGGCAATTTTAGCTCAAGGGATAGCAGTTTTAGCATTTTGTTATTTTACAGGAAATATTTTCATTAGTTTAATGCTTTTATTATGTTTTGAGATTAGTTTTCGATTTTCATCTCTACATGCTATTATTCTTCAAGGGATGATTAGTGTTGTTGTTATTGTATTAGGGATAAAGCAACAACAATGGTGGTCGATTCCAGTTATGATTTTTGGAAATGTATTATTTTATTATGTTGCACATCTTGTATTTAAATTAAAGTATCAGGAAAATTTATTAAAAGAACAAGAAAATCAATTGTTTGAGCAGAAAAAGGAACTGCAACAAGCGCGATATACAATGGGTACGATGAAGGAATTATATACTTTACAAGAGAGAAATCGTATTTCAAGAGAAATTCATGATTCAGTTGGACATAGTCTATCAACGATTATTATTCAATTAGGAGCAATTAGCAAATTAAGTGAAGAAAATAGTCCACAAGTTTCTCAAATGAGTTCACAATTAAGAGAATTTGCTGTTAAAGGACTACAAGAAGTTCGTACTGTTGTTCATGATTTAAAACCGGAACAACTAACGAAACAACAACTAACTGTCGCCTTAGAAGAATTTATTTATGAAACAAAACAACATAGTGGAGTGGAATTTGTATTTCGACAAAATAAACCAACAATCAAACTTACTAAAGAGCAAGAGTTGACGATTTTTAGAGGAGTGCAAGAGGCAACAACAAATGCGATTCGTCATGGGAAAGCAACAAAAATTACACTATTAATGATGTATTCGGCAAATGAACTTATTGTAACCATTATGGATAATGGAGTAGGTTCTTCAGGTATTTCTCTAGAAGGTGGATTAAAAGCATTAGAAGAGCGACTTCATGAACAACAGGCAAAATTAGAAATCAAAAATACTGAACAAGGATTTACAGTGCAAATGAAATTGAAAGGAGAAGCTAATGTCTGAAAAAATCAAAGTAATATTAGTGGATGATGAGCAATTAATTCGTTCAGGTTTAAAAATTATGCTAGAAACTTATCCAGATATTGAAGTGATTCATCAAGCTGGAAATGGACGAGAAGCATTTGAATGTTGTCAAATTGAAGTTCCCGATGTTGTATTAATGGATATTCGTATGCCAGTCAGTACGGGAATTGAAGGAACTAAACTTATCAAAGAAGCTTATCCAGAAGTGAAGATTGTAATGGTGACAACCTTTCAAGATACAGAATATATTGTAGAAGCAATGCAATATGGAGCTTCAGGTTATTTATTAAAGGATAGTAGTTATGAAGCGATTTATGATGGGATTAAAGTTGCTTTGTCTGGAAAAGTAGTGATGGATGCAACCGTTTCTGAAAAATTAGTGATGCAACCAAAAGCTCAAACGACTACGGGTAAGCAAACGGATATTTCTTCATTAGGATTAACCGAAAGAGAAATTGAACTCATTCGATTGGTGTCTCAAGGATTGAATAATAAAGAAATTTCAGAAGCATTATTTTTATCTGAAGGAACGGTGAAAAATAATATTAGTACGATTTTATCAAAATTAGCTTTACGTGATCGTACACAATTAGTGATTTTTGCATATGACCATCATATTCGCTAATAAAAAGCAACTTAGATAACTTTTTTTCTTAGAGGAAACATGTTATACTAAACTCAATTCAATAGAGAAGCATTTGGGGTGCCGAAAGGCTGAGATCATACCCATTGAACCTGTTCTGGATAATGCCAGCGAAGGAAAATGACAATCAAGTATAGAAGAAGGATAACTTACAGTTTTTAAACTAGTATTGATTCTAATCTATGATGATGCAATGACTCCCCTTTTGTTTTTAATAACGAAAGGGGCTTTTTATATAGTTTTAACAGATGGTTTCTGTCAACAGGAAACATGTGCTTTCAATTGAAGTAAAACACCCATTTGTTGCCATCATTTTGGTGTGTTTTCCCTTTTTCTCCACTATCAGAGTTGTGCCTGATAGTGGAGTTTCTCTTTATAGGCTATTAGTTGATTTTTATGCAAGATTCGGTACGATAACAGTAAAGAATAAAGGAGGCACTTTATGAATAAAAAATTATTTCATTACTACAACTGTTACTTTAACAAGTCTGGCTGCAGTTCATGCAGAAGAAACTTCAAAACAAGGTTGGTATTATTTACAAAGTGATGGATCTTACGCTTATTCTACATGGCAAGGAGATTATTATTTAAATCCAAATGGAAAAATGGCTATTGCAGAATGGATTTATGATAAGTCTTATGAAGCATGGTATTATCTAAAATCAGATGGAATTTATGCTTATGACCAAGAAGTAAATGGATACTATTTAGAATCAGATGGTAAAATGCGTGAATCTTGGGTGGATCAGTTAAGAAGAGAATTAGATGGCGCTGTACAATCTCAACGCCAACAAGAAGAGAAGAAAGCATTAGAAAAAGCAATTCAATGGTTAGAATCAGAAGATTCAATTTCAATTAATGAAGAATATGCGAAACGTTTAAATCAATATGGTTCAACTGCTCAAAGGAAAAACCAAGAAAATGTATCAGATCTAAACACTATTAGCAAATCATTATTAAAACAAAATCAAAAAGAAACAGGAGCTATTTCCAATACATTATTGGCAAAATATAATCTTCGTACAATGCCAGAAGATATGAAGCAATCACTAAACTTATACGCTGCTTCATTAATTAATTCAGTTAGAAAACAAATGAATTATTCGCCAGTTAAAGTAACAGAAACAATGGTTACGATTGCAGAGCAAATTGCGAAAGAATACATTAATGATGGAAGATTTATTGCAGATGGAAGAGGTCATGATGCGCATGCTATTAATAAAGTAGTAGCACAATATGGAATTCTAACTGCTACAGATTATTCAAAATCAAACGGTAGCCAATATTATGAAAATGCGATTAGTTCAGATTTCCAAAATCAAGATTACTTTACTATTCGTGCTGAATTAAGAGAAGCTATCTTATTATTCTTATTCAATGAAATCGAATATGACCATGCTCAAAGTGTTGCGGGTGTGAATTTAGGAAAAGAGTATAAATATGCCTACTTTGGAGTAGGATTAGGAGTATCAGGTCACTCCATTCAAATAGAAGATTCTTATTTAGAAAAAGAAGGTACTTTACCATTTTCAAAAGCAGAAATTTCTCAAAAAGTTCGTACAGATTATGAACAAAAAGTGATTCAACGTTTGAAAGAACATTTAGCAACTTTAAAATAATCATTAAAAGTGGGCAATCTTAATTGCCTGTTTTTTTTGTATATAAACTAATCATGAA
>CAMYBO010000109.1 GCA_947254045.1 uncultured Granulicatella sp.
TTGATATATTTTGTTCTATTAATCAAAAAAAGTCTAACTTTTTGGGGTCACTTCAACTTATGTCTGACTTTTTTCATATTCCTTAAATTCATTAATACCAAACGCTAACGTCTACTTTTCCGCTAATACCTTTTAGATATTCGCTTGAAGTATATTGCCAACCTTTAGCTCCTGAATAATGTGGATTATTCCAATCTAATGCATCTGTATATGCAGCTACCCAGTCCACATATTTTAAAATATCTGGATGATTTAAACGTGTTTGTAATAAATGTCTATAACTATAAATTCTTACATTCGTATAGCCCGCTTTATGCATTGTTTCCATATATTTATTTACAATTTTCACCCATGTTTTTGTATCTTTAGGTGCAGCTTTTGTTTTATTCACATATTCCCAATTTTCAACATCATAATAAATTGGGTAACTTGGTTGAATATGATATTTTTCCATTAATTTAATGGTGTGTTTCGCTTCTAATTCTGCGTCAGATTCATTTTCAGCATAAGTATATAAATAGACTCCATAAGGAACTCCTAAGCGATTTAATTCTTTAATATTATACGCTAATTGTTTATCTTCATCATATGCATAATACCCTAAACGAACAATCACTCCATCAATTCCGTTATCACGAATGACTTGACTCCAGTTTTGGATTTTTCCATTATGTTCACTAACATCGATGACTTTCTTCGCATCACTTCCGCCCACTTGTTCTTGACGACGATTTAAGAAATAACGTTGTCCATTTTTTTGTACCCAACCCCATTGTAATCGTTCTTGCTTTTGAATTTCACCAGTATCTGAGAATGTATATTTAATATCACCAACTGTTACAACACCTGTAGCCATTACACCAGCATCCCCTAAATAATAATTACCTACCCATTCTCTTTCAGCTCTTGCACCATTTGCTTTAAAGTAATACCAATTCCCATCAATCTTAATCCATTGATTGCGTGCATATTTACCATCAGCATTTAAATAGAACATTGCATTATATTGTGAATCAAACAACCATTCCTTTGCCATCATAGCACCTTCATCGTTGACAAAATAATCACTGACCCATTGACGAGTTGCTAAGTAACCACCTGATAGTAAGTAATACCGTTTATTTCCATCTTGAATCCATTCTTTATCAGCATATTTTCCATCTGCTTTCAAATAGAAATATGAACTATATTTGTTATCATAAATCCATTCCTTTTTAGCCATGGCACCACTTGGATTTAAATAGTAATTCCCTTTCCATTCACTTTTAGCCATATAGCCCCATTCTTTGAAATAATACCATTTGCCACCAATTTCTAACCATTGATTTTCAGCATAATTTCCATCTGCTTTCAAATAGAAATAAGACTTGTAATTTTCATCATAAATAAAAGAGCCCACTACTTTTTTGCCGTCTTTATCTACATACGAACGATTAATCCATGAAGACGTAGCTTTTGATCCATCTTCTTTTATAAAATATTGTTGTCCATTAATGGTTTGCCACCCTTTACCTTGTGGATCTTTTGCTTCTTGTGCGCCTACCGTTGGTAAAGTGAATAATACTAACGCAGATAATGATAATGCGATATTTCTTAATTTCATTAACTGTAAATCCCCTTTTTCTTAAACTCTCACTCTACCATTGTATAATTAAACGCATAAAAACTCAAACAAAATCCTAAATTGCACACTCTAGCAATATAAAAATTTTGCAACATAAAAGAGGAACTTCTACTGAATAGAAAATTCCTCTTTTAACGATACCGGAAATTAACTCAAACAATTAGTCATTAAATAACGAACGAATCGTTTTGAAAATTTCCTTATTTTGTTCAATTTTCACATCATTACCCACTACTACAAAAGCATTTTGAGCTAACACTTTTTCCATTGTTGGTGCAAATGAACGAACTTTTTCTGGTGTTACAGTTAAAACTTCATCACGAGTTTTTTGAACAAGTTCAGCTGTCACATGTGTAAAGTAACGTGTGAATGCGATATTTCCTTTTTGATTAGCAGATAATGGACGATCAATACTACTAAATGTTCCAATTAAATTTTTCTCAAATTCTTCTTTAGATGGATTGTATTTTTCTAAATATTGAACTTGTCCATCATAAGTTTTTAGAGTTTCCACTAAGTTTGGATCACGGTATGACACAGCAGCTACTTCACCTTTTCCACCAATGACACTCATTCCACCGTATGCTCCACCTTTAACACGAACCGTATTCCATAAATAATCTAGACCTAAAACCGTTTGTAAGAATGCATTAGAACCTTCAAATGGAACTCCTAGTAATGTTTGATTATAACCTTTTGCTACATATTGAATTTCTTGAGCTGTTTTAAATCCTTCGTTTAGAATTTCAACAGGAGTTGTGAATCTTTGTGGTGTCACTTTCTCTTGTGATAACTGTTGGAAGAATGATTGAGATAATGCTTTGAATTGTTCAAAGTCTTCTTTACTTCCTACAAATGTTGCAGTCACTCCATGAATATTTAAAATTTGACGAAGTACAGCTATCAATTGTTGACTGAAGCTTTCTTTTCTCTCATCATAATGTTTCACTAAATCAGAAATATAATCATAGTAATCAATACCTTCCAATGCTTGAGCATATTTTGCGCCTTCTGAATAGTATGATTCTAATCGACGTACAGCAATGGTATGAGAAGCATAATTCATATGCATTTCTAAGTTTGCTTTTGTATTTAATAACAATTCTTTAATTTTATCATAGTCTTCCAAGTTTGAACGTAAGACAATTTCTTCTACTAATTCAATTAATTTTGGTAAATATTGTGACAATGCTTTTCCTGAAACTGTAAAGAATGGATAATATACATTTTTCGCAACATCTTCTGTCATTACAAAAGCATTTGTTGAAATTCCACCCGTATAGAAATCCATCTCTGTATTTAAATCTTCATCAGCAAAGTGTTTTGTACTAATTTCACCTAATAATTCAGTGACAAACGCCGCTACTGGAATTTCTTCTGTTTTAACGCCTCTCATATCAAAGAAATATTTCGCATATGAAATACCGGCTGTAAAGTCTTCATAATGTAAGAAAGTCGGCGTATCTTTTCCTTCTTCAACGGTTAATGGATAATGAGTTGCTTTCTTTTGAATATCATCAATTGATAGTGTCGGAATTTTTTCTAAATCTTCTGGTCTATCAGGAGATTCTTGTCTTTCAATTAATTTTTGAGTTGTTTCCACTAATTGGTCTAATTCTTCTTCGCTTAAACTTGCTTTGTATTCTGCTAATTTTTTAGCTAATTCTGCTTCTTTTTCTTCTAATAAACCTGGTTCTGGTTTTAGAGTAATAATTGCAGCATGAGTATTGTCTAATAAATATTTTTGAATAAGATTTTCAAAATAGCCTTCTTCAACTTTAGCTTGAATAGCATCTAAATGTTGTTGGTATTCAAATGATACATATGGACTTCCATCATATAACCAACTTGTTAAAGCATTCATTCCATACATCACACCTTTTGGTGTGCTTCCTTCTAAAGCTGTTAATTCTTTATAACGGAAAGCTGTTTTATTTAAAGCAGCTTGAATCGCTTTTTTAGCAATTCCCTCTTTTACTAAACGTTGTAATTCATTTTGAATAATTTGAACAAATTGTTCTTTTTTATCAGCGTCAGTGTCTTTTAAAATCACTTCAAACATTGGAGAATACATATATGCAGAATATCCTCCCATAACATCACTACCGATATTCGCTTTTAATAAAGCTTTCTTCAGTGGTGCTGTATTACTAGCTAATAACAATTCATCTAAAATGCTTAAAGCAATACCTTCTTCCCCATTTGTACTTGTGCCCGTAGCCCAAGCATATTCTAACAATGTTTTATTTTCGGTTGAGTCTCCTTTAGAAACAGAATATGTACTTGTTAGTTCTTTGATACTTGTAAATGGTTCTTGTTTGTATCCTACGAATGGAACTTCTTTTGCTTCAAACGCATCAAAGTATTCTGATAATTGCTCCATTGCTTTTGGTAAATCTAAATTCCCATATAAAGTTACTCGAGCATTGCTAGGGTGATAATACGTTTGATGGAAATCAATAAATTTTTCTTGAGTCAATGTTGGAATTGAAGCTGGCATTCCTCCAGAAACATGTTTATAAATTGTGTCAGGGAATAATGTTGGTTCAACTAGACGGTTTAATTCTGATTCTGGTTGAGAAAATGCTCCCTTCATTTCGTTATAAACAACGCCTTTATAAGTTAGTTCATCGTCTTTATTTTCTATATGATAATGCCATCCTTCTTGCATTAAGATTTGTGGGTTTGATAAAAGATTTGGATAAAATACCGCATCTAAATAAACGTCCATTAAATTCTCGAAGTCTTTTTGATTTCTTGACGCAACTGGATACATAGTTTTATCTGAGAATGTCCATGCGTTTAAAAATGTTTGTAGGGAACCTTTTAATAATTCTACGAATGGTTCTTTTGTTGGGTATTTTTTTGATCCATTTAATACGGAGTGTTCGATAATGTGCGCAATTCCGTTGTCATCATATGGTGGTGTGCGGAATGCGATGGAGAATGCTTTGTTATCATCGTCTGTTTTTAAATACATGACTTGTGCACCTGTTTTGTCATGTTTGTATAAATAGTAATCGCAACGAATATCTGGTAAAGGTTTTTGTTCTACAAGTGTAAAACTATTAAATTCTTTTGTCATCAAATGACCTCCATTTCTAAATTGAATCTGCTTGTCTTTTATTCAAACACGATTTGTAACAATAAGCAAGAGAAAATCATTGAGACGTAAAAGTTTTGGACGTAATATAAAGCAACTTTTTGGTATGCTTTATTTACTTAGAATTCTTTGAAAAATAAAATATTTCC
>CAMYBO010000110.1 GCA_947254045.1 uncultured Granulicatella sp.
GCTTATGATTGAAGGTGGAAATCATAGTGGGTTTGGTATGTATGGTGAACAAAAGGGCGATGGAAAAGCTACGATTTCAAATGATGAACAACAACAGAAAGTAATTGAAAAAATGACGGAATTTATGAAACAGCCAAAATAGTTGGCCAATAACAGCTAGAATTTTAAAGAAAAAGCGTTAAAGTCATAGCAATTTTAATAAAAAAGTTTTACAATAGAAATGATAGACAAAATAGAAGGGAAGTTATTAAAAATGGCAGAAAAAGTGCGTGTACGTTATGCACCAAGTCCAACAGGGCATTTGCATATTGGTAATGCAAGAACAGCTCTATTTAATTATTTATTTGCAAGACATTACGGTGGAGAATTTATTATTCGTATTGAAGATACTGACCGTAAAAGAAATATTGCTCATGGGGAAGAAAGTCAATTAGAAAACTTAACTTGGTTAGGAATTGACTGGGATGAAGGTCCAGATAAACCAAAAAATGTAGGACCATATCGTCAATCAGAACGTGAACATATTTATAATCCATTGATTGAACAATTAATTGCTGAAGATAAAGCTTATAAATGCTATATGACTGAAGAAGAGTTAGAAGCAGAACGTGAAGCACAACGTGCTCGTGGAGAAATGCCACATTATAGTGGTCAACATGCTCATTTAACACAAGAACAACGTGATGCTTTTGAAGCAGAAGGACGTACTCCAGTTGTTCGTTTCAGAGTTCCTCAAAATAGAACATATACTTTTGATGATATTGTTAAAGGTGAAATTACTTTTGAATCTGGTAGTGTAGGTGGCGACTTTGTTATTTTAAAACGTGACGGTATGCCAACGTATAATTTTGCAGTAGCAGTGGATGACCACTTTATGGAAATTACTCATGTATTACGTGGGGATGACCATATTGCAAATACTCCTAAACAAATGATGGTTTATGAAGCATTTGGATGGGATACTCCTAGATTTGGTCATATGACATTAATTATTAATACAGAAACTGGTAAAAAATTATCAAAACGTGATGAGTCTATTTTACAATTTATTGAACAATATAAAGATTTAGGCTATTTACCAGAAGCGATGTTCAACTTCATTACTTTATTAGGATGGTCTCCACAAGGGGAAGATGAAATTTTCTCAAGAGAAGAATTTGTTCAAATTTTTGATGAAAAACGTCTTGGTAAATCTCCAGCAGCATTCGATCCTAAGAAATTAGAATGGATTAACAACACTTATGTGAAGAAAACTCCATTAGAAGAAGTTGCTCCATTAGCAATTCAACAATTACAATTAGCAGGTTTATTACCTGAAACATTAAGTGAAGAGCAACAAGTTTGGGCGAATAAATTAGTTGCGTTATATCATGATCAAATGAGCTACATGAATGAGATTGTTTCTATTTCAAGTTTATTCTTCCAAAAAGACTTTGTTGTAGAAAATGATGAAGCAAGAGAAGTACTTCAAGGTGAAACTGTACCGACTGTACTTCATGCATTTAAGGCTCAATTAGAAGCTTTAGAAGTGTTTGATGAAGCTAGTGTGATGGCAGCTATTAAGGCTGTTCAAAAAGAAACTGGTGTAAAAGGTAAGAACTTATTTATGCCAATTCGTGTGGCAACAAGTGGTCAAACTCATGGTCCATCTTTAGGTCAAACGATTGAGTTATTAGGCAAAGAACGTAGCCTTGTACACTTAAACGAAGCGTTGGCTTTAATCCAAGCGTAATTTATGAGAATTAGACTTCCTAAGAATAGTAGCATTAGGACGCCAGCAACTTCGCGAAGCGAATCTCATGGCTAAAAATCGAGCGTAAGGTCTCGAAGTTTATTTGAAACAAAGTACAAAAAAGACAAAAAGATATTACCTATATTATAATGTAAGTGGAAATTTTTTTGATTGTCAAATTTAAAGCGTTAGTCTGTTGTCGCAGACCTAACGCTTTTTGACTTTTATAAGGTTGGTGCGATTGAAGTATTTTATAGATCATTCTAAGCATTTTATGACCACAAGCGATAATAGCTTTCATTTTACTTCCTCTGCTGGAAATTCGCTGATAAAAAAGAAAAAAGTTTTCTTCATTTGGACCAATTTCAGCTAATATAGTGGCACAAAATTATCACTAATACCAGGAATTGTTAGAAGAAGTTGATATTCTTCCATACATTCTTTCAGTTTCAAAACAGATGTATTGGTGGGTATGTTTATTGATTATTTGTTTTGTTGTTAGTCTTATGATGCTATCCAATAGACTAGCAAGTTTAGTATTTGAAAATGCTACTGAATTAGATTTATATCATTTGCTATCCTTACTCTTAATCATATGAAGCAGTTCTCAACTTTATTATGGATTGATTTATCCAAAAATAATAGATTCTTATACTAATGAATGGATTCGTAAGGATATCAAAAGAGATATTAGAATTGGAGTAAGCTCTTTTCTGCATTCACTTCCAATGGTTATTTTTATTAGTGGAATTAGTATATTATTTCATTTTAGTGAGTTCTATCCGATCTTGTGGCAATCTGCCTTGTGTTATATTTGTATATCGAGTGCAATTTTCATTATGAAAATATCGTACTAAATATTGAAAATATTACTTTGTTTTCAGAAAGATTATGATATAATGAGTCCATTCAAAAGAAAGGAGGATGAATATGGATACAAATAAAACTTATTCAGCAAAAGAGTTTACAATGACCGTGTTAAATGCGTTAGCATTAGGGGTAGTTGTAACTTTAATTCCTGGGGCGATTTTAGGTGAATTAACAAAAGCGTTATTACCGGTGTTTCCTCAAGGGCAATTAATTATTCAAGCAACTCAAGTGGCTAATACAATGATGGGGGCTATTATTGGTTTAATAGTAGGATATTTCTTTAAATTCACTCCAATTCAAGCAGGAGCCATTGCTTTAGCAACTGTTTTTGCAGGAGGTGCGCCAGGTTTTAACCCAGATGTTAAAGGAGTAGTGTTCTCTGGTACAGGGGATATTATTACAATGGGTGTAACAGCGGCACTAGCAGCTGCATTTATTTTATGGGTTGGGGATAAAGCAAAAGCTTATTCGATTATTGTGATTCCAACGGTTACATTAGTCGTTATCGGTGGACTTGGAAGACTTTCTCAACCGTACATTGTTAAAATTACAGCTTTAATTGGACAAGGTGTTGCATTCTTATTAACATTACAACCAATTTTAATGTGTATGTTAATTGCGATGACTTTCTGTATTTTAATTGTTTCACCATTTACAACAGTAGGAATTGCTTTAGCAATTGGATTATCAGGAATTGGTTCTGGTGCAGCGAACTTAGGAATCTGTGCAGCAGGTTTTGGTTTAGCAATTGCAGGATTAAAAGTGAATTCAGTAGGAACTTGTATTGCACACTTTATTGGATCGCCTAAAATGTCAATGGCAAATGTGATTGCAAAACCAAAAATCTTATTACCAATGTTATGTTCTTCAGCATTATTAGGTATTTTAGCAGCAGTCTTTTCAATTCAAGGAACTCCTGCTAGTGCTGGGTTTGGATTTAGTGGATTAGTTGGACCAATTAATGCATTAAATCTAATGGAAAATGGATGGACAGTAGGAAATATTTTATTAGTTGCAATTATTTTCGTAGTGGCTCCTATTATTTTCAACATTTTCTTTATCCATGTATTCGAAAAAGTGGTAAAATGGATTCAAACGGAAGATTATAAATTAACGGTATAATAAGGAGGAATTATAATGAAAATTGCAATTGCAGGTGCTGGAGCAATGGGATGTCGCTTTGGTTACATGTTAACAAAAGCGGGACAAGATGTTGTCTTAATCGATGAATGGCCAGCGCATATTGAAGCAATTCGTACAAATGGATTACAAGTAGTAGATGGAGACACAACAGATACATTACAAATTCCAATCTACAGACCTGAAGAAGTTCATGAAGAAGTAGATGTGGTTATCGCATTTACAAAATCAATGAAATTAGGGGAAATGCTTGAAAAAATCAAAGCAATTATTCATGAAGATACAAAAGTTGTATGTTTATTAAATGGTTTAGGTCATGAATATACAATGGAAAAATATGTTCCACGTAAAAACATTATTATGGGTGTAACAATTTGGACTGCAGGATTGAATGGCCCAGGTGTGGCTCGTTTAGGCGGAACAGGTACTGTTGAAATTCAAGCAGTGGAAGAAGCAAGCGGTCGTCCAATTGCTGAAGAATTAGTCGCTGTAATGAATCAAGCAAAATTAAATGCAAATTATAGTGAAGATGTATTATTCTCAATTTGGAGAAAAGCATGTGTAAACGGAACAATGAATGCAACATGCGCCATTTTAGATGCGAATATTGGAGAAGTGTTTGATACAACTACAGCAGAAGCAATTGTGGATCAAATTATTCATGAATTCGTAGAAGTGGCACATCATGAAGGTGTGAAAATTGATGAAGCTGAAATGAAAAACTATGTTTATACAGCTTCAAATAAAGTTCGTGCACACTATCCATCAATGCACCAAGATTTAATGCAAAATCATCGCTTTACTGAGATTGATTACTTAAATGGATTTGTTGCGAAACGTGGACAAGAATACGGTATTCCAACTCCATACTGTGCAATGATTACACAATTAATTCATGCAAAAGAACAAATCTTAAAAGTACAATAAGAAGAATTTTGAAGGACGAGACGAGAGTCTCGTCTTTTTTATGGAGAAATTAATAGAAATTTTTATATAAAAACCCACCTAACTATTCAAACTTTCGTCTAAGTTGCTAGGTGGGGAAACTTCGTTGGCAGAGTTTCTGGCATAAGTGTATGATGGTTGTTAATTTTAGAATACCTCTGCCAATCAAAGCGAAGATTAACGA
>CAMYBO010000111.1 GCA_947254045.1 uncultured Granulicatella sp.
ATAATATACTAGACTAGTTATTTTTTCAAATAAAGCGCCTTATCTTTGTGAATTTCCACTATTTTTCAATAAAAAGAAGCACCTAGAAAATTCTCTAAATGCTTCTTGTAAAAATTTATTTAATAACAATACTTCTAACTTCTCCATGTGGAGTTACTTGCATTTCAACTAATTGTTCTTTTTGTACAAATGGTAATCGATTTTGAATTGTAGCTGGAGCACGGTAGACTTTATCATCCACTAATAAATAGTAAATCGTATTACCATTGATAACTACACCTTGAATATCTTGAACTTTACCCGTCACTGTTGTTAGATGATCATCACTTTCTGTTCCAACTTCTTCCGTTGGTGCAGATTGTTCATATTTTTGAATTAAACGACTCACACTTGTTTCTACGTAAACGTTTTGATAATTTTCTACATCGATTAAAGCATATTTTTTAATCAAGCCTGAGCTATCTTTTAACGATAGAATATACATCGGTTTGCCATTTAAACTGATTAGTAGTGGGAAAGTTGCTTTATAGCCTGTTTCTTGGACACTACCTTCTGCCGAACTCATTGCTGAGAACTCTTCTGCTGCAGATACTGGATACATTTTTGCTTCTTTTGTACGAGTATTGACTAGCACGAATCCAATATTTGAATTATCTGAAGCTACCGAAGTAATCCCTGTATATAGGTATATATCATCATTCATTGGTAAGTAATTATACCCTTTGGTAGGAACTGTTACTCCTTTTTTAGAGAAAATTGTATTCCAGAATCCTAATTTATATTTCCCATTCATTTCTAACTGATGTAAAATCAATTCCGCACTATACACACGGTCTACCCAATGAGGAATTTCTTGTAAATTATAATGTTTACTTTCACCTGTCAGAGCGTTCACCGTAATTAAACCATTCACTTCAGGTTCTCTCAAGAAAAAGTTACGGCTATAAGTTGAAGCGATATAATACGGTGTCCCTTCATCATCGACTTCAAAACTTGGACTACCAAATAATGTAAATGGATGATTGAAACGTAAATGACGATGAATATTACGGTTAAAATACTCCGCTTCACTATAACGAATCGGTTGTTCTGGTTTCTTTACTTCTACATCACCCGTCACCATATCTACTTGCATATAATTTGGAATTCCGTCTTTATGATTTGAGACCCATTTCCAAAATCCTGCATATTTTAATGGAGAAACTCGATACGGATGATTTTGAATATTAATTTGTGTATAATCTTCTGCCACTTCGAATTGAGAAACTAAGTCTGTCAAAGCCCCAATTCGACGATTGCCTAATCTTGAAGCTGTGTCACGATCGATTAATGGAATTTGTGTCACATCTGTCTTAGGAAAATCTGTCGCAAAGTCTGCATTTTGAACTTGAATCATTTTAGAATAAGATTCTGCAAAAAATAATGGAGACAAGATAAAATGACTTGCCGCAGCAATAACGACTAAAACACCAACTACAGAAAGCACAATTTTAGAAACTAAGTGACTTTTAGAATGATTCACTTGCTCCCACGAAAACTTACTCGTACTCGTTTTAAAAGCAATACTAGCCCCTGTCACCCATTCAATCCCTCCAACTAATACTAAAATGAGTGCTAAAAACACCCAGAAAGCAGGTGAAGCATAATGAATTGGTGGTAAATTCTTATAATAGTAAAGTGCAATAATGATGACTGCAATAACATATAAAATTGATTTTGAAAAATTTAATCGAAGGCTCTTTCCTTGTTGATTTCTCGCACTTCGATTCGCACTATTGGTTACATCTTTCATTTGTATTCCCCCTTTTATTGTCTTCATTATATGTTTAACTTCCAGAACTGTCCATACAACTTTGGGATGATTTTGTTATCTGACTTGAATTCTGAAGAACAATCATTCCTTCATAAAAAATACCGCCTCCCAAAATAATCTTTGAAAAGCGGTACTTTCTAACTTTGGATAGTTTGCGGTGTTATCATAACACTATAATATCTGCCACCGTCTTTTTAACGGTCTACATCACAGTCGAGTCCCCACTCGGCTCTTTTTGTATCTTTATTATACCAAAAACAAAACGAATTGCAAATTTCTGAAAAGCCAAGTTTTCCTCTCATATCGAACTCAAGTAATTCTACCCCAGTAGAAAACAAATTTTCCTATCCGTTAAAACTAACTGCAACTAGCTACCACCCTCATCATTCTACAAAAATAGTCGCCTCATTCCAAAGAAATCAGCGACTCCATCCTATCTACTATTGTAAATCTTTTGAGTTTGTCATAATCGCATCAATTAATCCATATTCTAACGCTTCTTGAGCAGTCATATAGTTATCACGATCTGTGTCTTTCTCAATTGTTTTAATTTTTTGACCTGTTTGTTTTGCTAAAATCGCATTTAAACGTTCACGTGTTTTTAAAATTTGACGTGCAACGATTTCGATTTCTGTTGCTTGTCCTTGTGCTCCACCTAAAGGTTGGTGAATTAGAATTTCAGCATTTGGCAACGCATAACGTTTGCCTTTTGTACCAGCTGTCAATAAGAATGAACCCATTGAAGCTGCTAATCCCATCGCAATAGTTTGCACATCAGCTTTAATAAAATTCATGGTGTCATAGATTGCTAAACCAGCTGTAACACTTCCACCAGGAGAATTGATATACATATAAATATCTTTCTCTGGATCTTGTGCATCTAGGAATAATAATTGCGCAATAATCGCATTTGCCATATCATCTTGAATTGGTCCGCTTACCATAATAATACGATCTTTTAATAATCTTGAATAAATATCATACGCACGTTCACCACGTGATGATTGTTCAATAACTGTAGGAATTAAATTCATGTTGAATCCTCCATCTCTCTTATAAATTTCATTTTTCTATATTAGTCTAACGTTTTTGTCAACAAAGGTCAAAGATTATGCTTAATGTATAAAATCAATAATCTTTTGCCAAATATCCCAAGAAAATACCGAGAACGGATTGCCACCGCCACCAAGAACACTGTAACCAATCATAAGCCCTACTATAAATAGCACAAAAGCTAACCCTAAAAATAGAGCGATACGAATGAGAACAATCATAAAAAACGGCTGACTATTATAAAACTGTTCTAATCTCTTAAACATGTCCTCACCTCTTATGAACGACGAATGGCATCATCGTCAAATACATTCGCAGTTGGATTCATCACAACACGTTTCGATGAGAATAAACGTTTAAATCCATCAAACAATCCACGTTCTCTCTTAATACGATCTAATAAAACCCCTGTTCCAATCGCAACACTTTCTAATGGATTATCCGCTAAAAATACTGGAACCTGTAATCGATCTGATAACATACGATCAATACCATGAATTAAAGCTCCACCACCGGTTACCACAATGCCTCGCTCAATAATATCACCCGCTAATTCCGGCGGAGTATCTTCTAATACTAAACGAGTTTCCTCGCAAATCGTATCTAAAATTTCTTTTAGACAATGATAAATTTCATTCGTATAAATGGTTACCGTCTTAGGAAGTCCTGTTGTCATATCACGACCTTTGACAATCATATCCGATTCAATTTCAACTTCAATAGCAGAACCTAAGTCCATCTTAATCGCTTCAGCTGTTCTCTCTCCAATAATTAACTGATATTTTTCTTTAATGTAATCCATAATTTGATGATCCATATCATCACCAGCTAACTTAATCGAGCGACTTGATACAGTAGCCCCCATAGAAAGCACTGCAATATCACTTGTTCCTCCACCAATATCGACAATCATATTTCCTGAAGGTGAGAAAATATCCAAACCAACACCGACTGCAGCCACTTTTGGTTCTTCTTCTAAATAAATCGAATGCCCACCGCACTTAATTGCCGCTTGAATAATAGCCTTTTGTTCCACTGTTGTTACATTTGTTGGGGTACAAATTAAAATATCCGGTTTTTGGAAAAATGCATTTAAATGTAGTTTTTGAATAAACATTTCTAACAATTGTTCTGTTATCGCAATATCCGCAATAACACCACCTTTAAGTGGATGTATAACTGAAATGTCTTTTGGTGTTCTACCTAACATTTTATAGGCTTTCTCACCTACTGCAATCACTGTATTACTCTTATCATCAACAGCAACTAATGATGGTTCATTTAAGATGATACCACGGTCTTTTAAATAAATTAAAATATTCGCAGTCCCTAAATCAATTCCAATATCTCTTGCCATAGGTCTCCCTTTCTTATTCTAGTCATTGTATTTTACATTCTGTCTTACTATCTATGTCCTAAATCTGTTCATACACATTCATCCATAGTTACTTAGCATTATAGCATACTTTTGATGGATGGACTATTTTTGTGGTGAAAATAGCGGAAAATTTGTTTGTGTTTAAAAGAAACCACAAAAAGGAGAATGCGGTTTAGACTACATTCTCCTAAATTAGTTTATTCATATAATGAAATGAAGTTCTTTTATAAATATTTTGAAATTAATTTTTTTCAATTTTATCTAAAACATTATCAAATCAACATTTAGGAACCTTTAACTTCTACAAAGTGTCAAATATCAAACCAATAAGATTTTCAGCCTCAAATTTAACACATTGACAAATCTTTCATTTTAAATTCATACGATTCACAGTTAGAGAGATTAACAAACATTTCTCCTGCAACTTCACCTATTAGCTGTACCAAACAGATTTAAAGCAAATTGTGGAAACGCTAATAACACAATTACTTTATCACTTGCTTTTATATATTGTTCCAACTGCTCTTAAAAATCATCTGAGAATTCGTTGCATCACTACTAGATATTTT
>CAMYBO010000112.1 GCA_947254045.1 uncultured Granulicatella sp.
ATCTTTTTGTTGTTTATTACACAAAAAGATAACCAAGCCAAACATTACTCAGGATGCTTGGCTTGGTTCATTTCTAATTTCTTTTGTTTTTGTCGTTCTTGATAATAGTGACGAATTTCTTCATTTTCTGCTGTAGACTGATAAGTCACAGAGATCCGATGTTCTCCCGTCCAACTTTCGACCAATTCTTCTACAGTCGGCAATGTTAAATTTGGAAGTTCTACTGAAATGGACAATGTATCTTTCCATATTTCATATCGAATTTGGAATAATAATCGGCCCACTCTTAGTAAGATTTCTCGCTTTTCTGTATCCATTTGATAAGCTTTTTCGAAAAACTTCTGCATATAAAGTCTAAAATTGTAATAGACATCATTAATCGTTTCTACTCCCATTTCAAAAAACAATTCAAAAAACGTATCAAAAAAGAGTTTTAAATCTTCATCTGCAACGGTCTGGGTCCATTGTTTAAAAGTTTGATCTGTTAATTGACTATTTTTGGTTAATTCAGTTAGCTCAACAAAGCAATCCTCTTCTATATTCCACATTAAAGCACTATGTTGAGCAATTCCACTTCCCTGACTTTCAATAATATGATAGGGAACTTGAGATTCTAACATTAATCCTACTATCGCATCTTGCGGAATATATCTTTTTGCTTTTGATACTATCCTTTGATATCCTTCTGTATTTAAAATCGAACGATGTACTCCTGGAGAATCCCAACAATAAATTTGCTGAATTCGATTTTGAATATCTTCTTCTTGCATGGCACTTGCATATAAGGACAGATTTCCCCCTTTAGAATGCCCAGATACATTTAACGTTCCTGAAAATGTTGCTGCTTGTTTTCTTAAATACTCTATCGCATCCGTTTGTGCAGGAATCAAGTCAGAATAGGTCATCATAAAGTCTTCTTTCCAACCTGTTAAACTCTCATCCGTTCCTCTAAAAATAATCCAACGACTTTCTTTTTCCCATTGATAACAGACTGCTGCAAATTGTTTTGTCAATTCATCATCAATATTGTTCATAAAGCCGAATACTTTAATATCTTTAAACCGCTGACTTTTAGATACCACTTCTAGCAATTGAATTCTTTCTTCCGTAATCATAAATGGATTTTTTTCATGTTCTTTTTGTTTGATTTTTTCAAATTCTTTTCCTAATTGTTGAATCGAAATTGCCTCTGTTACATCGAAAGATTTCGGAACAATTTCATCAAACGGTAAATAAGCAATCTCTGTGAGAGCTAAGACATCAATATCTGTGAGTGATTTATCTTCAAATGTTTGAGCTTCATATTGTTGAACATAAGTAATTAAATTTCCCATAAAAAGATCCTTTCTGACTCGATTTTGTTTAATAAGTTTACCACCTTAGCTATAAAATTGCAAAATAAGAAGACTAAAAAAGACTTTCTGACGTAGTAAGTTCATGAATGTCTCTCATCTCACTATTTCAGAAAGTCTATTCTACATTATTTATCTTGAATCCATTTTCCAGAAACATCTACACGATAACCATCTGGTGTTGTTGTATTTACTAACATTGCGCCAGATGATCCTAAATAATAGTCTCCAACCCAACGGTTTGCTTGCATGACGCCATCCGCATTGAAGTAATACCATGCATTATTAATTTCTTTCCATTTTGTTTGCATGGCTCCGCTATTATCCATATAGTACCAAGCTCCGCTCACTTTTTGCCATGAAGTACGCATTGCACCATCCGTATTGAAATAATACCATGTACCATTTACTTTTTCCCAGTTAGTGCTCATTACACCACTTCCGTCAAAATAATACCATGTTCCGTTAATCTTTTTCCAATCGGTAACAGCAGTATTATCTTCATAATAAGACCAATTTCCACCCTGTTGTTGCCAACCTGATGTAGTTGTTTCTTCAGAATCGTTTGTATCTGAATCAGATGCAGCAGTTCCTTGTTGTTTATTTAACGGTGTACCATCCGCTGTATGAGAACGATACGCTCCTTTAGAACGATCAATTTCACACGCTACTCCGTCATAATCTCTATCTAAATGCTCAGAATAGCCTTCCTCGCCTCGGGCAATATTTCCATAACCTGTAGCCCAAGCTTCTTTACAACTTCTAAAATGTACACGTACTTCTACTTTTTGTTCTAAGCCAAGTGATAATAATGTAGCAACTGCACTTAGTACAACTAAACCTTTAACTTTTTTATATAAAATCCTTCTTTTTAAAACAAATTAAGTATAACGCAAAATAAAGTTTGAACAAGAAAAATTTTTCTTCCTTTTTTACAAGGAGCATGCTATACTTTGGACTTATAAATAGTGAAACGGGGGCGTTAAAAATGCAATTAGGATTTGATAGCGAAAAATACCTGGAAGAACAAAGTCGATATATTTTAGAGCGAGTGAATAGTTATGACAAACTCTATCTAGAATTTGGCGGAAAACTCATTGGAGACTTCCACGCAATGAGAGTATTACCTGGATTTGATCCAGATGGAAAAGTCAAACTACTCTATCGACTAAGAAACCAAGCAGAAATTATTATTTGTGTTTATGCTGGAGATATCGAACAAAACAAAGTTCGTGGAGACTTAGGCATCACTTATGACCGAGATGTCTTAAGAATGATTGATGATCTACATCATTGGGATTTGAAAATTAATAGCGTACTCATTACAAGATACACTGGTCAACCAGCTGCCACACAATTCAAAAATATGTTAGAACGTAGAGGAATGACCGTTTATACTCACGGTCATACAGAAGGATATCCAATGGATGTGGATACGATTGTTAGTGATGCTGGCTACGGAGCGAACTCATACATCGAAACAACTCGCCCATTAGTTGTTGTTACAGCGCCTGGGGCTAATAGTGGAAAACTAGCCACTTGTTTAAGTCAACTTTACCATGAAACTCAAAGAGGTCGTTCAGCAGGTTATGCAAAATTTGAAACATTCCCTGTATGGAATTTACCATTACATCATCCAGTTAACATTGCCTATGAAGCTGCAACAGCTGATTTAGAAGATGTCAATATGATTGATCCATATCATTTAGAAAAATACGGCATTACGACTGTTAACTATAATCGTGATATTGAAGCATTTCCTCTATTAAGAAGAATTTTAAGAAAAATTTACAAAGACCAAGAAATTCCTTATTACTCACCAACAGATATGGGAGTGAACCGAGTAGGATTTGCCATTACAGACGATGCAGTCGTACAAGAAGCTTCTAAACAAGAAATTATTCGCAGATACTACCACTTACAATGCGATTACAAGCGTGGCATTGGTACATTAGAAACTGCGCAACGAGGAAAATACATTATGGATGAAATGGGGCTAACCCCTCAAGATCGTCCTGTAGTAGAAATAGCATTAAGTAAAGCAAAAGAATCCAACAGTGAAGTCGTTGCTATCGAATTACCAAATGGCAAAATGATTACTGGTAAACAAAGTGAAACAATGACAGCAGGAGCTGCTTGCTTATTAAATGCGATTAAAGAATTAGCAGGTATTCAAAAAGATTTACATCTATTACCACCTGTTATTCTTGAATCCATTACAAAACTGAGTCAAGATGTGTTCCATCAACAACGTCGCTCACTTGATAGCAAAGAAGTATTAATTGCTTTAGGTATGTCTGCCGTTACAAATCCATCAGCAGAGGCCGCTAAAAATCAATTAGTCTTTTTAAGAAATTTACAAGCACATAGTACCGTTATTTTACAAAAAGCAGATGAAGAAATGTATCGTGATTTAGGAATTACCATTACTAGTGAACCATCCTTTGCAGGAAATAGTTTCTATTATAGCCATTAAACACAAACAGGATTGACGGAGTCTCCCCTCAATCCTGTTTTTATCTCTATTAATGGATTGCTCCACCAATTGTTTTTAAATCTTCTTTATCTTGATAATCAATGACAGTTTCAACGCAAAGCGTTAAAGCATGTACCATTTCCTCCAATTTCATAGAAGGATATTGATTTTTTTCTTTTACTTGTTCAGGTAAGAAAGGTACATGAATAAATCCAGCTTTTAATGTTGGTTGAAATTTTGCAGCATAATACAATACTTGATACATAATATGATTACATACAAAAGTCCCAGCAGAATTTGAAACTGAAGCGGGAAATCCTGAAGAAGTCATTTTATCCACCATCGCTTTAATTGGTAATGTTGAAAAATATGCACTCTCTCCATCTTCTTGAATTGGAAAATCAATTGGTTGATTATCCTCATTATCCGCAATACGTGCATCGTCTACATTAATCGCAATACGTTCAGGTGTAATCCCTTGTCTTCCGCCTGCTTGTCCAACACAAATCACAACATCAGGATTGAAACTTTCAATTTCCTTTTTTAACACTTCAAATGATTTTTGAAATACCGTAGGAATTTGAATTCCTTTTACTTCTACACCTTTTATTTTTTCCGGGATACGACAAACAACTTCCCAAGAAGGGTTAATACTTTCTCCACCAAATGGATCAAAACCCGTTAATAAAATTTTCATTTGAACAATCTCCTTTATTTCTATAAATACAAAAAAACACTCATAAGAGTGCTTGATATGACCCGTACGGGACTCGAACCCGTGTTACCGCCGTGAAAGGGCGGTGTCTTAACCGCTTGACCAACGGGCCTGTATAAAATTTAAAGCGGGTGACGAGAATCGAACTCGCGACAACAGCTTGGAAGGCTGTAGTTTTACCACTAAACTACACCCGCATTATATAAAACGGTCCCGACGGGAATCGAACCCGCGATCTCCTGCGTGACAGGCAGGCATGTTA
>CAMYBO010000113.1 GCA_947254045.1 uncultured Granulicatella sp.
GTAGTAGTAATATTATCCGATTTTGGATAATATTACAGGGAAACTTTGAGACCAAGGCTCAAAGTTTAGACATGAGACTCGCAAAGCGAGGCTGCTGTCGACCTTACTACAATATGTAAAAGTCTTTTCTATTGCTTTACGTCTTAGAATACGCTCATTTTTTCAAAATCGTTTGTAATGTTTTGGCAAACCTTTTATAATAGGGAAGATAGAGAAATGATAAGGAGCCGAAGGGCATGTATTCAATCGAACAATTTAAAGAAAAAATAGCAAAAAAATTTCAAATACAATTTAAAAATGAAAACTACTTAAAAGAAGCATTAACTCATTCATCCTATGCAAACGAACATAAAGAGTGCAAAGGAATTTATAATGAGCGTATTGAGTTTTTAGGCGATGCCGTTTTAGAATTATTTATCTCAAACTGGTTATACCGTCAAATGCCAATGAAAAAAGAAGGCGAGTTAACAAAGTTAAGAGCTCAAATCGTTTGCGAAGAAAGCTTGTCTACACTTGCTAAAGAATGTGAGTTAGATAAATATCTCTTATTAGGAAAGGGAGAACGTGCTTCCAAAGGACATGAAAATCCAGCAGTTCTCTGTGACGTCTTTGAAGCATTTGTAGGGGCTATTTATTTAGACCAAGGTTTTGAAGAAGCTAGTAAATTTCTAACACAAGTCATTATCTCGAAAATGAAAGATGGTCGATTTACATTAGTCGGCGATTTTAAAACAGAATTACAAGAATATTTCCAAAGAAATGGGAATGTGAACATTCGTTATGAATTACTAAAAGAAGAAGGCCCTTCTCATGCACGTTTTTATACCGTACAAGTCCATGTGAATGAAAAAGGCTATGAAATAGGCGAAGGTAAGACGAAAAAAGCAGCAGAACAATTATCTGCTAAAAGAACATTAGAAAAATTAAACGTTATTTCTTAAAAAAGGAGTCAAGGATGCAGTTAGAGAAAATTGAAATGTCTGGATTTAAGTCATTTGCAGATAAAACCGTGATCGAATTTGATAAAGGCGTAACCGCAGTGGTAGGTCCAAACGGTAGTGGAAAATCTAATTTGTCGGAAGCAATTAAATGGGTTTTAGGAGAACAATCTGCTAAAAGTTTACGTGGTAAAAAGATGGATGATGTCATTTTTGCAGGTTCTCAAACTCGTAAACCCGTGAATATTGCTGAAGTAAATTTGCATATTAACAATGAAGATGGAAAATTGGCAATTGAGCATTCTCAAGTTGTATTAACTCGTCGTTTGAACCGTAATGGGGATAGTGACTTCTTTATTAATAAGAAAGCCTGTCGCTTAAAAGATATTACAAGTTTAATGATGGATTCTGGTCTAGGGAAGGATTCATTTGCTTTAATTTCTCAAGGGAAAGTCGAACAAATTTTCAATGATAAACCTGAAGATCGTCGAATGATTATTGAAGAAGCTGCAGGGGTATTAAAATATAAAGACCGTAAAACTCAAGCGCAAAGAAAATTAGACCAAACACAAGAACATTTAAATCGTGTAGAGGATATTTTAAATGAAATTAAAAGCCAATTAACGCCTTTATTAGAACAAAAGGAAAAAGCGATTGTTTATTTATCGAAGAAAGAAGAATTACAAGGCATTGAAACAGCCTTATTAGCGGTTGAAATTGAAACCTTAAACACACAATGGACAGTGGCTAAAAAAGAAGTAGCTCAATTACAAGAAACTGTAACGAAGACAGAACAAAAATTAGTAGAGCTAGAGCATAAAGTGTTAGATCAACAAGAATTACTTGCTGAAAAAAATACTGAGTTAGACGAAAAACAAGTCTTATACGTTGATGCGATTCAAAAAATGGAACAATTAGATGGTGAACGTAAAGTTTATCAACAAAAACAAGAGTTTGCGAATCGTACAAATGAAGAAAATCAATTAGCCTTAGTAGAAGTCATTCGTCAGTTAGAATCAACAGAAAAGACAGTAGCTGAACTAGAAAAATCAGTTGCTATTAAAGAAGTTGAATTAAATGAAATTGAATCACTATGGTCTAAATTAGTAGAAGAATTAGAACAATTAAGCCAAGGTAATGAAGAGCGACAAAAGCAATTACAAAGTGACTATATCGAACAATTACAAGAAATTTCAAAATTAACGAACCAAGAAAAACACTTAGAACGTTCGATGGAACAAAATCAAAATCAACATGATAAGTTACTTGAAAAGCAAGAATTATTTGAAGAGCAATCGAAACAATTGGAACAAAAGATTTCTCAATTAGTGGAAAAAGAAGAAAACTTAGCTCAACGAACAAGTTCTAAACAAGAAGACTTGAATACTTATCGTCAACAAGCAGATAGTTTACGTCAAGAACGTCAAACGCTACAAGAACAAAAACAGAAGATTGAACGACAATTACAACAAACTCAAGCAAATTATCATAGTTTGAAACAAGTTTCTGAAGATTATGCAGGCTACTATCAAGGAGTTCGTGAAATCTTAAAACAGAAGAAACAAATCGCTGGTGTCATTGGTTCAGTTGCTGAATTAATTCGAGTAGAAGATGCGTACACATTAGCAATCGATATTGCTTTAGGGGCAAGTAGCCAACATGTTGTGGTAGAGCATGAAAAAGCTGCGGCAAAAGCGATTGACTATTTAAAACAGAACCGTTTAGGACGTGCAACATTTTTACCGTTAACGATTATTAAAGAGAAAAGAATGCCAGATGCGACTCAACATCAATTATTATCTTTACAAGGATATGTTGGAATTGCTAGTGATCTTGTACAAGTAGATCAAACGTATCAATCCATTGTTCGTAACATTTTAGGAACAACAGTAGTTGCTAAAACATTGGATGATGCGATGAAAATTGCTAAAGTCTTGCAATATCGTTATCGTATTGTTTCTTTAGAAGGCGATGTTGTCAATGCTGGTGGATCTATGACCGGTGGAGCTTCCAAAAATCATCAACAACAATCTCTTGTAAAACGAAATAGTCAATTAGAAGCATTAGAACAACAATTGAATAAGTTGAAACAATACGACAAGCAAGTTTCAGAAAAATGGAATCAATTAGAAACGAAGTGGAACGAAATTGTTCAAAAAGGAACAGCGATTCAAGAAGAAGAGACCCTTTTAAAACAACAATTACAAGAAGTTCGTTTAGAATTACAATACTCAAAAGATGAATTTAATAAAATAAGTCGTCAAACATTAAGTCAACAATATGAATTAGATGAATCTATTGAGCAATATGAACAATTAGAACAGCAATATGTTGAAACGCATGAAGCCTTAAGAATGATTACGAAAGAGAATCAAGCGGTTAAAAAAGAATTGGATTATTTACAATTATCTCAAGAAGACCGTACACAACAACTTCAAGAAAAACAACAAGAATTACAAGAAGTGGGAACACAAAAAGCTCGTATGCAAGAGCAAGTTCAACATCAAAAGAAAGAATTCAATCAAGAGAAGCTGTCCTTAAAACGTTTAGAAGAACAAGTTTATTTACTAGAATCGAAAAAAGATGAACAGAATGACTTGAAAGAGAAAAATGAAGCAGATTACAACCAAACTGTAAAAGATTACGAAGCGATTAAAGAAACAGTTACTGCTTTAGAAGAAGCTTTAGATGCACTGAAAGAAGAGAGAATTCAATTAGAAGTATTGAATAAGCAAACGGAAGTCAGTCGTAATCAAGCGCAACATCAATTACAAGAGTATTTGAAACAACAATCAAGAGTTGAAACAAAAGCTAATCGTTTTGAATTAGCAATTGACCAAAAACTGCAATATTTAAGTGAAGAATATGAATTAACATTTGAAGCAGCAATCGAAAAAACAGAATTAACCATGTCGATTGAAGATGCTTCAAAAGCCGTTCGTAGCTTAAAACAACAAATCGAACAAATGGGTGTAGTTAATTTAATGGCGATTGAAGAATATGATAAAGTTCAAGAAAGATTTGAATTTTTAACAATCCAACAACAAGATTTGTTGGATGCGAAGAAAAATCTAGAAGATACGATTACCGAAATGGATACGGAAGTGACAAGTCGATTTAAACAGACTTTTGATGCTATTTCAAGTCAATTCCAACAAACATTCCCTCGACTATTTGGAGGAGGACGTGCTTCTTTAGAATTAACAGATCCTACGAATTTATTAGAAACAGGAATTGAGATTATTGCTCAACCACCTGGTAAGAAACTTCAGTCCTTAAGTCTATTATCAGGGGGAGAACGTGCCTTTACAGCCATTGCATTATTATTTGCTATTTTAGAAGTGAAGCCAGTGCCATTCTGCTTACTAGACGAAGTAGAAGCAGCCTTGGATGAGGCAAATGTTGCAAGATATGGTCGATATCTTAAAGAATTTACTAAAAATACTCAGTTCATTGTTATTACTCACAGAAGAGGAACAATGGAAGAAGCAGATGTATTATATGGAGTAACAATGCAAGAATCTGGAGTTTCAAAACTAGCGTCAGTAAAATTCGAAGATTTTGATGGGTTGGAGTAAAAGATAAATGAATTGTGAGGGAGGAAGTCAAGAGGAGTTTTCCGTATGCTAAAAATATAGATTTAGTAGGTTTATATTTATTTAGACAATTTAAACAAGATTATCAAAAATATCATTATCGTTATTTAATTTTAGATGAAGCACAAATGGTGAAAAATAACCAAACGAAAATTGCACACGCATTAAGAGAGTTTGATGTTGAAACATGTTTTGCTTTATCCGAAACACCAAT
>CAMYBO010000114.1 GCA_947254045.1 uncultured Granulicatella sp.
ATATAATGGATTACTTCAATTATTAAAGCAAAATCACTTAAATAAATCAGATTTAACAAAAGTTCTTCAAATTTCTTCTAGAACGATTGCAAAAATTTCAAAAGGAGAAAAACTTTCTCCAAGAGTCATTCGTAAACTTTGTGACTTTTTTGATTGTGCAGAAGAAACTCTTTATAGTGTCTTTCCTAATAATCCAATTCTTAGACAGTTAAGGGAAGAAAAGGATGTTGGGATTTCTGGAGGAATTTATCATGAGCTACAAATACGGATGACTTATAATTCGAATCATATGGAGGGAAGTCGTTTAAACGAAGAGCAAACGAGGCATATATTTGAAACAAATACACTTTTTAGTCATGATGCTGTCAGTGTAGATGACGTAATTGAAACGGTGAATCACTTTAGAGCAATGGATTACTGTATTGAGATTGCAGAAGAAGCGTTAACAGAAAAAATCATCAAACAGCTACACTATTTGTTGAAAAGTAGATCAAAAGATGAAACACTTTCTTGGTTTAAAGTTGGAGAGTATAAAACACGTCCAAATGTAGTAGGGGGAATTGCAACTTCATCTCCGAGTAATGTAGCAAATGATATTCAACAGTTACTAAAAAAGTATCATGAGAAAAAACAGATTACTTTTGAAGATATCGTGGAATTCCACTTTCAATTTGAAAAAATTCATCCATTTAAAGATGGGAATGGTCGAGTAGGACGATTGATTGCCTTTAAAGAATGTCTGAAACATTCATTGATTCCATTTATGATTGAAGATAAAAAGAAATTTTATTACTACCGAGGATTAAAAGAATTTCTCGATAATCCGAATTACTTAATCGATACTTGTTATGACGGACAAGATACGATGAAACGTCTGTTGGAATATTTTCAAGTTGAGCTTCCGATAGAACCATACTCTGGATAGAGAAGTTACTCTGGTTTGTTTTCCATATCGACCGTGCTATACTATTTAGGAATATTGAAAAAGGAGTGGAAGAATGGATCATTTTGAACTACATTCTCCCTATCAACCGCAGGGAGATCAACCACAAGCGATTAAAGAATTAGTCTCTGGAATTTTAGAAGGGAAGCATGAACAAACCTTATTAGGAGCTACAGGAACGGGGAAAACTTTTACGATTGCTAATGTGATTAAAGAAGTGAATAAGCCAACTTTAGTATTAGCGCATAATAAAACGTTAGCAGGTCAATTGTATGGAGAATTAAAAGAATTTTTCCCGAATAATGCCGTGGAATATTTCGTATCTTATTATGATTATTATCAACCTGAAGCCTATGTTCCTTCCAGTGACACGTATATTGAAAAAGAATCTAGCGTTAATGACGAGATTGATAAATTACGCCACTCTGCTACAAGTGCTTTGCTTGAAAGAAGAGATGTTATCGTTGTAGCTTCTGTTTCATGTATTTATGGATTAGTAAACCCTGAAAACTACCGTGAACATGTATTATCTTTACGAGAAGGAATGGAAGTAGAACGTAATCAGTTACTTACTCGATTAGTAGAAATGCAATTCGAGCGCAATGATATTGATTTTCGAAGAGGTAGTTTTCGTGTAAGAGGCGACGTTGTCGATATTTTTCCTCCAGGTCATGACTCTTCTGCTATTCGTGTAGAGTTTTTTGGCGATGAAATTGAAGCGTTAAAAGAAATTGATGTTTTAACTGGTGAAGTAAAAGCTACCGTAGAACATGTACCTATTTTCCCAGCAGCTCACTTTGTGTCCAATGAAGATGAAATTAGTCGAGCAGTTGCTACAATTAAAGCTGAATTGAAAGAACGTTTAGAAGAATTAAGAGAAAATAACCAATTATTAGAAGCACAACGATTAGAACAACGCACGAACTATGATATTGAGATGTTGCTAGAAATGGGTTATTGTAACGGAATAGAAAATTATTCAAGACATATGGACGGAAGAAAACCAGGTGAAGCACCGTATACTTTATTAGACTTCTTCCCTAAAGATGCATTATATGTTGTGGATGAGTCTCATATTACCATGTCACAAATTAGAGGAATGTTTAATGGAGACCGAGCTCGTAAAGAACAGTTAATTCAATATGGATTCCGTTTACCGAGTGCTTTGGATAATCGACCATTACGATTTGAAGAATTTGAAGAAAGAATTCCACAAATGATTTATGTTTCTGCAACTCCAGGGCCTTATGAAATGGCTCATACTCCAACTGTTACAGAACAAATTATTCGACCAACAGGTTTATTAGATCCATTAATTGAAGTTCGACCTATTAATGGACAAATTGATGACTTAATACGTGAAATTCACGATCGAATCGAAAAGAATGAACGTGTATTTATTACGACATTAACGAAGAAAATGTCAGAAGATTTAACGGATTACTTAAAAGAAGTCGGCATTCGTGTGAAATATCTTCATAGTGATATTAAAACATTAGAAAGAACAGAAATTATTCGAAATTTACGTCTTGGTGAATTTGATGTATTAGTCGGTATTAATTTATTAAGAGAAGGGTTAGATGTACCAGAAGTTTCCCTAGTTGCGATTTTAGATGCGGATAAGGAAGGATTTTTAAGAAGTGAACGTTCCTTAGTTCAAACAATTGGGCGTGCCGCAAGAAATGCGAATGGACGAGTGATTATGTATGCTGATAAGATTACGGATTCTATGAAATATGCGATTGATGAAACGAATCGTCGTAGAAGTATTCAAGAAGCTTATAATAAAGAACACGGTATCACTCCAAAAACAATTCATAAAAATATTCGTGATTTAATTGCGATTACTCATGCAGTTGAAAAAGAAGAAACAACTCAGACTGATTTCAAACAAATGACGGTTCAACAAAGAAGAGAAGCCATTGAAGTGATGGAATTAGAAATGCGTGCTGCAGCTAAAGACTTGAACTTTGAAAAAGCGGCACAGCTTCGAGATATGATTTTAGAGCTTCGAGCGCAATATAAATTATAGGAATAAGGATAAAGAAATGAAATGGACATTAACTTCAGATTTAATAGATTATGAAGAAAAAACAATTCCTAGCAAAATAGACGGATTTTATTTTTATATTGTGAGTGCTTCGGTCAAAAAAGGCTTAGAAATGATTGTACATGATGAATCTCATGAACGCTATTCTTTATTTGATGTGACAACTACAAATAGTAAAATTGCACAGCAATTAAGGCAGGAAGCAGAAACGATGGTATTTCAATGGTGTTATTCAGTAGATACATCGTTAGTAGAGTTGAAAGAACAATGGAATCGTTGGATATTGGAACATATAACGCCTTATTCAGCAATGCCCTTTAAAAAATCAGCAGCTATAGTATACAATGTGAAAGAAAACGGAAAATGGTATGCGTTAATGATGGAAATACCATTTAGTAAATTAGGAATTACAAGTGATGAAACAGCACTGATTTTAAATGTGAAGATTTTTCCAGAGGAAAAGGAATTTCTCCTTCAAAAAGAGGGAGTGTTTGAAGCATACCACATGAATAAAAAGCATTGGATTTCTATTGCGCTGAATGTTTGTAAGGATGAAGCATTCATCCAGAAATGTGTCGAAAACAGCTACAAATCTGTTTGTTAGAAGGACGATTTCTTTACGTTTTTAGAAACATTCGATATAATTTTCATCACATAGACTTATAGTAAAGAGGAGATTCATTATGGTAAATATTGCAATTGTGCAACAGGTGTTGTAGGTACAAAAATGATTAAAAGATTAGCAGAAAGTAACTTTCCGGTGGGAAA
This sequence comes from uncultured Granulicatella sp., assembly GCA_947254045.1. Taxonomy (GTDB): domain Bacteria; phylum Bacillota; class Bacilli; order Lactobacillales; family Aerococcaceae; genus Granulicatella. The sequence goes on from CAMYBO010000114.1 coordinate 3,762, forward strand.
TTTTTACTTATTAGCTTCTGCTCGTTCAGCAGAAAAAGTATTACAATTTAGGGGAAAAGATTATGTTGTCGAAGAATTAACAGAAAATTCTTTTAAACGTGAGATTGATTATGCGATTTTCTCAGCTGGTGGAGGTACTTCATTAAAATTTGCTTCAATCGCAGAAAAAGATGGCGTGATTGTTATTGATAATTCAAGTGCAGGGAGAATGGATCCTGAGATTGACTTAGTAGTTCCAGAATGTAATGCACCAATATCAGGAAAAAATTATTGCAAATCCGAACTGTTCTACAATCCAATCTGTAGTGCCGTTAAAACCACTACATGAAGCGTTCGGCTTAAAGAGAGTGGCTTACACAACTTACTAAACAGTTTCTGTTTCAGGACAAGCAGGAATTAATGACTTAGTCAATGGAGAAAAAGGATTAGCACCAACAAATTATCCTCACCCAATTTATAATAATGTATTACCACATATTGATATTTTCTTAGAAAATGGATATACAAAAGAAGAAATGAAAATGATTCAAGGAACTCGTAAAATTTTAGGGTTAGATGAATCAGTGGCAATTACTGCAACTTGTGTGCGGGTTCCTGTTATGAATTCACATTCAGTAGAAATTAATGTCACTTTTGAAAAAGATACTACTCCAGAAGAAATTCGTGAAATTTTATCGAAAGCTACTGGTGTTGTAGTAGTGGATAATCCTGTTAATAATGAATATCCAACACCTTTAATGGCAACTGGTCATGATGAAGTGTTTGTTGGAAGAATTCGTCGTGATATTTCTCAACCGAATAGTTTCCATATTTGGTGTGTGGAAGACAATATTCGTAGAGGTGCAGCAAGTAATGCTGTACAAATTGCGGAGTTAATTGAAGAAAAAGAACTACGTAGAAAATGACTTTTTTGAGGTAGCACTAGGACGCAAGCAGCCTCGCATTTGCGAGTCTCATTGCTAAATTT
>CAMYBO010000115.1 GCA_947254045.1 uncultured Granulicatella sp.
TAAACCTTGGTCTGAAGAAATGACTAAATACCCTGTTTTTTTCACAGGTCTTTCGATTAATAAATCATGATAATCAATAAATGATTCTTCTTCATTTGAATCAATTTCTTCATCCGTATCTTCTACTTTCACATTTTGTTCAGCATATAATAAATGCGTTACAACTTCACGAATTTTTTCAGCATAATCATGATAACGGCGAACGGCTTGTTCAGACTTAGCTAGTTTTGAAGCAGAAACCATTTGCATAGCACTTGTAATTTGACTTGTTTTTTTCGTTGAAATAATTCGCTTCTTCAAGTCGTTTAATGAAGACGCCATACAATTCACCTCTTCTTTCTAGTTCGCATTACTTTTAACGTTCGTATAGATGAATTTGTTTAAACTTGTCAATAATTTGATAGAAAGCTTCTTCATCTGGAATTTTTTCTTCATCACGAATACTTGCTAAAATGTCAGCATGTTCATTTTCTAAATGATGATACAATGCTTTTTCGAAATCTTTCAATCTTTCAATTGGAATAGAATCTAAGATTCCATGTGTTAATGCAAATAAAATTGATACTTGATGTTCAATTGGTAATGGTCTATGAACATCTTGTTTTAATACTTCTACGGTTCTCTTACCACGATTTAATTTTTGTTGAGTTGCCGCATCTAAATCAGAACCAAATTGAGTGAAGGCTTCTAATTCACGGTAACTTGCTAAATCGATACGTAATGTTCCAGAAACTCTTTTCATCGCTTTAATTTGCGCTGATCCCCCTACACGTGATACAGATAATCCGGCAGATAACCCTGGACGAACACCTGAATAGAATAAATCACTTTCTAAGAAGATTTGTCCATCTGTAATAGAAATTACGTTAGTAGGAATATAAGCAGAAATATCTCCCGCTTGAGTTTCAATAATTGGTAAGGCTGTTAATGAACCGCCACCTAATTCATCATTTAACTTCGCTGAACGTTCTAATAAACGAGAGTGTAAATAGAATACATCCCCTGGATACGCTTCACGACCCGGCGGACGACGAAGTAATAATGAAATTTCACGGTAAGCTGCTGCTTGTTTTGATAAATCATCATAAACAATTAATACATCTTTTCCGTTATACATAAATTCTTCTCCCATTGCAGTTCCTGCATACGGAGCAATATATAGCATTGGAGCTGGTTGTGAAGCACTAGCAGATACAACTGTTGTGTAATCCATTGCTCCATAACGTTTTAAAGTTTCTACTAAAGCTTTTACAGTAGATTCTTTTTGTCCAATTGCAACATAAATACATAAAGTATCTTTACCTTTTTGGTTCAAAATTGCATCGATTGCAATACTTGTTTTACCTGTTTTTCTGTCTCCGATAATTAATTCCCTTTGACCTTTACCAATTGGAACTAATGCATCGATTACTTTTAATCCAGTGGCTAATGATTGGTGCACACTTTTACGTTGCATTACACCAGGTGCTTCATTTTCTACTGGACGACGTTTTGTTGTTTCAAGAGCTCCTAAGCCATCAATTGGACGACCTAAAGCATCCACAACACGACCAATCAAAGCATCCCCTACAGGAACGTCTAAAATACGACCTGTACGACGCACTGATTCTCCTTCATGGATATTTTCATAAGTACCAAAGATAATAACACCGACATCATTTTTCTCTAGATTTTGTGCCATACCATAAGTACCATTTGCAAATTCTACTAATTCACCAGCCATGACATTGGTAAGACCGATGACACGAGCAATTCCGTCCCCAATAAATGAAACTTCACCAATTTCTTCAATATGTTGTTCCGCTTCAAAGGAATTAATTTGGTTGCGGATTTCTGCTGTGATATTACCGAATTCCGTATCCATTGTCTCACCCCTTCAATCCTGTTTGACTAATTTTATTTTTAAACTGTTCAAGTTTATATAATAATGTTCCGTCTAATAAATATTCTTTTGTCTTTAATTTCACTCCACCAATCACGCTTGGATCAACCGTATTGACGAATGAGTCATACTCTTTTCTCATTTTCTTTTGAAAAGCTTCTGCAATACGATTCATTTGTTCTTCTGTTAGTGGAACTGCTGAAATCATTTCAAGTCGATTCACTGAATAAATATCAAGAAAAGCTTCGATTGCTTCAATTAGGTAAGCAGATTTATCAGGGTGTAAATAAGATTTTAAATAATCTTGTGTACTCCTTGATAAATTCGAAACAGCTTCTTGTAATAATGCCATTTTTTCTTCAACGGATACTTGTTCTAAATGCATTAATTGACGAAAGCGTGCAGTATTTTGAATTCCGTCTAATACTTCTTGCAATTCTTCTGTAACTGTTTTTAAAGTCCCGTCATATTTGACTTGACCATAAAAATGACTGGCTGCTTTGACTACTTCTTTATGAAATTTCACCATCAGCTTTCCAACCCTTCAATAAAGGATTCAATCACATCTTGATGTGTCTGCTCAGTCAATTCTTTATTTAAAATTTGGCTTGCAAGTTGAACAGATAAATCTACAATTTGATCTTGCATTTGCGCCAAAGCACGTTGTTTCATGGAATCTACTTCACGTTGTCCGTCTAGTTTCATTCTAGATACGACATCTCGTCCTTCTTTAATCATTTCATCTTGCATTTTTGAAGCTGCTTCTCTAGTCGAATTTAAAATTTCTTGACCTTTTACTTCTGCATTATGAATGATTTCATTTGCATTTGCTTGAATCTCTTCAGCTGCTTTACGTTTCTTTTCAGCTTCATCTAAATCTTTACTGATTTTTTGACGACGAGTTTCTAACATTGCTTCAATTTTATCCCAAGCGAAAAACTTTACTAAAAATAGTAACAAAATAATTGAAATTAAGACAACAAGTGTATCTCCAAGAACAGTGCTACCTGTTAACATATACTGAAACATTCATCATCCCTCCTTTTCAACAAATTTATCGAATAAATTGATTATTTGATGAAAACTAGGATTAAAGCGATTAATACCGCGAAGATTGGCATCGCTTCGATTAAGGCTACCCCAACGAACATTGTTGAACGTAATTCATTACTCATTTCTGGTTGGCGTGTCATTGATTCAATTGTTTTTACGATAACTGCTTGGTTACCAAAAGCGGCTGCTAAAGCTGCCCCTGCTACTGCGATTGCTGCTGCTAATTCTGTCATAAGTTAATTCCTCATTTCTTAAAAATTATTCATGTTCTACTTTATGTGCTATGTACACCATTGTTAATGTACAAAATACATAGGCTTGAATAGCTCCGATAACTACGGAAAATCCTTGCCAAACAATTCCTAATGGAATTGCAAAAATATATGTTAAGATTCCGAAACTGGATGAGAACATCACAATTAATCCTAACAATACTTCACCTGCATAAATATTTCCGTAAAGACGGAATGCAAGTGTAATTGTATTTGTAAACTCTTCAATTAATTTAATCGGTAACATTAAAGACATTGGACTCAAATAAGAGTTTTTAATATAGCCTTTAAATCCCATTTTTTGGACACCGGAATAGTGTGCAATTAATGTCGTCATCAATGATAACGCCAAACACACAACCGGACTTGCCGTTGGAGAAGCAAAATAACTATGTTCTCCATAATGGAAATAAATGACCAAACCGACCATATTGGCGATTAAAATAAATGAGAAGAGTGAAAATACATATAAGTAATATGACTTGCCCGTTTCTTCATCTACTGCACTGTTTACAATCCCTTTTGTGAAGTCCATCAGAGATTCAAAAACATTTTGCATCTTTCCTGGTTTCATAGAAACATTTCTAGCAGATACAATTGAAAAAATTGCTACTACTACTAATGTCACAAGACAAGAAAGTAAGATTGGAACTGAAAAAGACAAACCAAAAAATTCTATCGTTTTTGGTAAAGCTTCCATAATTCATACTCCCTTACTTATTCCAAATAAAAAACTGACAATTTTCACCTATCGCATGCATTGCTTAAACGGTGATTATTGTCAGATTTCATGGCAATAGTCAGACATAAAAGCGTGACTACGATTTTATTTATTTGGTTCCAAATAGGCGATCTCCAGCATCGCCTAATCCTGGAAGGATATAGCCGTCTTCATTCAATCGCTCATCTAATGCCGCAGCATAAATGTCAATTCCTGGATGTGCATCTTGAAGGGCTTTTACTCCTTCAGGTGCTGCTACAAGACAACAAAACTTAATCGAATTTGGTTGCGCTCCACGTTTTAGTAACGCATCAATCGCAGCAACTGCCGATCCTCCTGTAGCTAACATTGGGTCAACTACAAATAATTGTCTTTCAGAAATATCTGAAGGCAATTTAACGAAATATTCAACAGGTTGCAATGTATCATGATCACGGTACATTCCGACATGTCCAATTTTGGCAGCTGGAATTAATTCTAAAATTCCGTCAACCATTCCTAAACCAGCACGTAAAATAGGAATAATGGCAACTTTTTTACCAGCTAAAGTCTTCAGTGTTGTTTTTACTAAAGGTGTTTCAATCTCCACATCCTCTAATGGTAAATCTCTTGAAACTTCATATGCCATTAACATTGAAATTTCATTTACAACCTCACGAAAGACTTTTGTTCCACAATCTTTTTGTCGAATCATCGTTAACTTATGTTGAATTAACGGATGATCTAACACATGAAAATTACCCATCTTGCTTACCCCTTCCATAATAT
>CAMYBO010000116.1 GCA_947254045.1 uncultured Granulicatella sp.
GGTCAAGTATTACAATTAAGTAATGGTTATGAATCAAGTTCAACTGAAGAAACAAAATCAACAGAATTATCTACAACAACTTCTTCTGGAAGTTATACAGTTGTCAGTGGAGATGGATTATATGCTATCGCTCGTAAAACTGGAACATCTATTCAAGATTTATTAAGTTTAAATGGATTAAGTCTAACTTCAACAATTTATCCTGGACAAGTATTAAAATTATCTTCAAGTAGTGAAGTTTCTACAACTGAAGAAGCAACACAAAGTACAGAAGAAACAAGTAGTGAAGAAACTGCTACTAATGAAGTTCAAACATCTTCAAGTGCTGGATCTTATACAGTTGTGAGTGGGGACGGCTTATATGCGATTGCTCGTAAAACAGGAACAAGTATCCAAGATTTATTAAATTTAAATGGATTGAATTTAAACTCAATTATTCATCCAGGTCAAGTATTACAATTAAGTAATGGTTATGAATCAAGTTCAACTGAAGAAACAACTACATCTGGAAATGCACAAATGTATTATGTTCACCAAGGGGATACTTTATATCGTATCGCTCGTAACAATGGTATTTCATTATCAACATTATTAGAATGGAATAACTTAAGCGTAGATAGCCCAATTCATCCAGGACAAGGGTTAATTGTTTCATATGGCTCAAGTAGCTCTTCAGAGGAATCAAATACTTCAACTCAAAACTCTGAAAGTACTTATACGGTAAAAGCCGGAGATGGTTTATGGCGAATTGCAAAAAATCATGGATTAACATTAGATGAATTAAAATCAATGAATCAATTAACGTCTAACATTATCCAACCAGGACAAGTCTTGATTGTTTCAAAATAAATTGATATAATGCTAGTAAATATTAGCAAACAAAGGAATAGTAGAAATTTGGATTGTAGTAGAGAGTGCATGGTTGGTGAAAATGCATCATGAGAAGTTTTGAACTCGCCTTTTAGCTGAATTTCTGAAACCAAGTAAGAAATTCCGTTTCACTCGCGTTAAGAGTATGTTAAGTATAAAATTAGGTGGTACCACGTGGAAACGTCCTATTGTCTTTAGAGGCATTAGGGCGTTTTTTAGGTATTTCCAGAAAAGAGGGGAAAATTATGTCATTTAATCATCATGAAATCGAACCAAAATGGCAAAAATTTTGGTTAGACAATCATACATTCAAAACTACGGAAGATAAAAATAAAAAGAATTTTTATGCATTAGATATGTTCCCATATCCATCAGGGCAAGGCTTACACGTAGGGCATCCAGAAGGATATACAGCAACCGATATAGTTTCACGTATGAAACGTGCGCAAGGATATAATGTATTACACCCAATGGGATGGGATGCATTCGGTTTGCCAGCGGAGCAATATGCGTTAGATACAGGGAATGACCCTGCTGAATTTACATTGAAAAATATTGCAACTTTCAAACGTCAAATTCAAGAACTAGGATTTAGTTATGACTGGGATCGAGAAATTAATACAACAGATCCAAATTACTATAAATGGACTCAATGGATTTTTACAAAATTAGTAGAAAAAGGTTTAGCGTATGAAGCAGAAGTACCGGTTAACTGGTGCCCTGCATTAGGAACAGTATTAGCCAATGAAGAAGTTATTGATGGTAAATCAGAACGTGGTGGACATCCAGTGTACCGTAAACCAATGAAACAATGGATGTTAAAAATTACTGCTTATGCAGACCGCTTATTAGAAGATTTGGATGATTTAGATTGGCCAGAAAGCATTAAAGATATGCAAAGAAACTGGATTGGTCGTTCTAAAGGTGCACAAGTAACGTTTAAAGTAAAAGATTCAGATGAAAGTTTTGACGTATTTACAACTCGTCCTGATACATTATTTGGAGCAACTTATAATGTATTAGCTCCAGAGCATGAACTTGTTCAAAAAATTGTAACTCCAGAACAAAAAGAAGCAGTGGATGCTTATATTGCTACTGTTTCTACTAAATCAGATTTAGAACGTACTGAATTAGCAAAAGAAAAAACAGGAGTATTTACAGGAGCTTATGCGATTAACCCTGTTAACGGAAAAGAAATTCCAATTTGGATTGCAGACTATGTATTAGTGAGTTATGGAACAGGAGCGATTATGGCGGTACCTGCTCATGACGAACGTGACTACGAATTTGCAAAAGTATTTGGTCTAGACATTATTCCAGTTATCGAAGGTGGAGATGTGACTCAAGAAGCTTATACTGGAGATGGCGTTCATATTCATTCTGAATTTTTAGATGGCTTAAATAAAGCTGATGCAATTGAAAAGATGAATGAATGGTTAAAAGAACAAGGAGTTGGAGAAGCAAAAGTAAGTTACCGTCTACGAGACTGGTTATTCTCTCGTCAACGTTATTGGGGAGAACCAATTCCTGTCATTCATTGGGAAGATGGTACAATGACAACTGTCCCTGAAGAAGAGTTACCATTAGTATTACCAAAAACAGATAAAATTAAACCAAGTGGTACCGGTGAATCACCATTAGCAGCTATTGAAGAATGGCTATATGTCACTGATGAGAAAACAGGATTAAAAGGACGTCGTGAAACAAATACAATGCCACAATGGGCTGGAAGTTCATGGTATTTTGTTCGTTATATTGATCCGCATAATCAAGAACAAATTGCAGATCCTGAAAAATTAAAAGAATGGTTACCAGTTGATTTATATATCGGTGGTGCAGAGCACGCAGTATTACACTTATTATATGCTCGTTTCTGGTATAAAGTATTATACGATTTAGGTGTTGTTCCAAATAAAGAACCATTCCAAAAATTATTTAACCAAGGAATGATTCTTGGTGAAGGTAATGAAAAAATGTCTAAATCAAAAGGAAATGTTGTTAATCCAGATGATGTTGTTCGTCAATATGGGGCAGATACATTACGTTTATATGAAATGTTTATGGGACCATTGGATGCTTCAATTGCGTGGAGTGAAAAAGGTCTTGAAGGAAGCCGTAAATTCTTAGAACGTGTTTGGAGATTATTAGTGGACGAAGAAGGTAAATTACGTGACCGTATTACAACTTTCAATGATGGTTCATTAGATAAAATTTATCATCAAACTGTTAAGAAGGTAACAGAAGATTACGAAGGATTACGCTTTAATACAGCGATTTCTCAAATGATGATTTTTGTAAATGAAGCGTATAAAACAGAAGCACTTCCAGTTCAGTATATGAAAGGTTTAGTTCAATTATTAGCACCAATCGCTCCACACTTAGGAGAAGAATTATGGTCTAAACTAGGTGCAACTGAATCTATTAGCTATGTTGCATGGCCAACTTATGATGAGAAATTCTTAGTAGAAGATGAAGTAGAAGTTATCTTCCAAGTAAATGGAAAAATTAAAGCTCGTGTAATGGTTCCAGCAAATAGTGATGCAGCATCAATGGAAGAAATTGCAAGAAATCATGAATCTGTAAAAGCCGCAATTGAAGGCAAAACAGTTCGTAAAGTTATTGCAGTTCCTGGAAAATTAGTAAACATTGTAGCTAACTAATAAAATTTAAATATATTTGATGGCAGGAGGGGTTCTTAAGTAAAAAGAACTCTCTCCTTTTGCCGTTATGAGATGTAGAAAAGGAGATATCATGATTTATTTTGATAATTCAGCAACAACAAAAATTGCTCCAGAAGCATTACAATCGTATGTTCAAACAAGCGAGCGTTTTTGGGGAAATCCTTCAAGCTTACATCGACTTGGAGGACAAGCCTTTCAAGTATTAGAAAAAGCAAGAGAACATATTGCGACTCTTTTAGGTGCTAAAACAGAAGAGATTTATTTTACTTCTGGAGGAACAGAAAGTAATAACTGGGCCATTAAAGGAACAGCACTGGAAAAAAGAGTGTTTGGAAATCATATTATTACAACAAAAATTGAACATCCTTCCGTTTTAAATACGGTGAAACAATTAGCTCAATTAGGATTTGAAATCAGTTATTTAGATGTCAATGACAAAGGTGAAATTTCATTAGAACAATTAGAATCCATGCTAAAAAAGGAAACAATTTTTGTTTCTGTAATGGCGGTGAATAATGAAATTGGCGTGAGTCAAAATATTGAGGAGATTTCTCGAATTCTTGAACAATATCCATGGGTTCATTTTCATGTTGATGCGGTTCAAGCTTTAGAACAAGTTCCAGATTTATTAGCTCTTGGACGAATTGACTTATTAAGTTTATCTGCTCATAAATTCCATGGACCACGTGGAGTTGGAATACTTTATAAAAAAGCCGGAAGAAAAATTCAGTCGTTATTAACAGGTGGAGGTCAAGAAAAGACTGAACGTAGCACAACTGAGAATTTACCTGGAATTGTTGCTACTGCTAAAGCAATGCGTATGTATTTAGAAAATCCACATCCAATGAAGAAAATTAGAGACTATTTGTGGAATTTCTTCGAGCAACAACCGCAAATAAAAATTTTCTCTCCAAAAGAGGGAGTGGATCATATTCTATGTTTTGCATTAAAAGGAGTTCGTGGAGAAGTTCTAGTTCATGCTTTTGAAGAGGAAGAGATTTATATTTCAACAACTTCTGCTTGTTCAAGTAAAAAATCAAATAGTTCTAGCACCTTAGCTGCGATGAATGTTCCAGATTATTGGGCAACAAGTGCAGTTCGAGCAAGTTTTTCATATTTGAATACAATGGATGAAGC
>CAMYBO010000117.1 GCA_947254045.1 uncultured Granulicatella sp.
AATACAAGATCAACCATCTCACCATAAGTCATTGAAATTTCCGTTGTTTTGTATTCTAATTCATCTTCAGATATCTTATGACCATTATCATCCACATATTCAACAGTATCGTTTTCATTACGATATGATAATAAAAATTTTTTTTGAAACTCTGGATAATACGTAAATGAAGCATAGATTGTATTCTTTTCTCTAAATTTGATCCACATGTTAATACTTCTGATGTAAATTCTTTTAAATAATCATGCATTTCATCAATTTCTCGTTGATTCATCTCAATCACTCCTTTACGTCATTATACTAAATACTTTCTCTATTTCAACAGAAACTTTCATTATGATAAAAACTATACTACAATATAAATTAGGAGGGATTTTATGAACGTTTTTTTATCAATGACTCACACTACACCTAGTTCTCCTATTATCATCTCAATTCCACATTCAGGCATTGAAATTCCTGAATTGATTCAAAATCGAATCAATCTTCAAGCAAAAAGAATCCATACTGATTGGCATGTTCATTTATTAGTAAAAGACTTTACATTTACAAAAGTTTCTACATCTATTTCTAGATATGTTGTTGATGTTAACCGTTCAAAATATACTTCTAAAACATCCACACTCCCAATTATTCCAAGATATGATGAATTTGGAATACCATTATTTAAACAATATCCATCAAAAAACTTACAAAATGAATGGATAGCGAATTATTATTCACCTTATTACGATGCAATATTTGAACAAATATTTTTAAAAAAACAAAATAATTCAATCGTTTGTTTACTAGATTTACACAGTTATGATGATAAACATTTTAAAACAGATAAAATTATTCTCAGTACAAGAAATGGAGGAACCATTTCAAAAGAATCGTTGGACTTTATTATAGATTGTTTTGAAAAAGAAGAATTATTCATTCAAGTAGATACGTCCTTTAAAGGTGGAAATATTATACATGAAGTAACAAAACAACCGAATGTAGAAGCTATTCAAATTGAAATCCCGTATTCAATGTATCTCCAGAACAATAAATTAGATACCCAAAAAGCTAAAAGCTTACAAGAAAAACTACTACGAGTGTTCTTCCAAATTGAAGATTATTATAAAAAATAGACGACCAAAGTCGTCTATTTTGCTTTTCTATTAAAAATCAAATAAAGATAATTGATTTTCATCTGGTAAGTCATCTAATACTTTATTTTCAGTCATGTAATCAATTAAAGTTTTAGAAACTTTTCCACGTGTTGCTAAATCTTTTTTAGAAATAAATGGTTGTTCTTGTCTTGCTTCAACAATTTTATTCGCTACGTTCAATCCTAATCCTGGAATAGATCTAAATGGAGCAATTAAACTATCTCCTTCAATCACAAAATTCACAGAATCTGATTTTTCAATATCTACCATTTTGAAGCTAAAGCCACGTTCACACATTTCATTGGCTAATTCAAGTACGGTTAATAAGTTTACTTCTTTTGTACTTGCATCATTGCCTTTATCACGAATTTCCTTCATTCTTTGCTTAATCATTTCTTTTCCTTGGGACATCGCCACAATATCAAAGTCTTGAGCACGAACTGAGAAATATGCACAGTAATATAATAAAGGTTTATGAACTTTAAACCATGCTACACGTAAAGCCATTAATACATAGGCTGCCGCATGGGCTTTCGGGAACATGTACTTAATCTTCAAGCATGATTCAATATACCATTCTGGAACATTATTTTCTCGCATCATTGCTTGATACTCATCTGTAATTCCCTTTCCTTTACGTACCCCCTCCATAATTTTGAAGGCTGCACCATTTTCAACACCTTTATGAATTAAGTACACCATAATATCGTCACGACATCCAATTACTTCAGAAAGTGGGATGCCATGTAGTCGTATTAATTCTTCTGCATTTCCAAGATATACGTCTGTACCATGAGATAGTCCTGAGATTTGTAATAACTCTGTAAATGTAGTTGGTTTAGTTTGTTCTAACATTCCACGTACAAATTTTGTACCAAATTCAGGAATTCCGAGCGTTCCCGTATTCGAATCAATTTGTTCAGGAGTAACGCCTAACACTTCTGTTCCACCGAATATTTTCATCACTTCTGGATCATCTGGTGGAATATCCTTCGGTTCAATTCCTGATAAATCTTGTAACATTCTAATCACGGTCGGATCATCGTGTCCAAGTATATCGAGTTTTAACACATTATCATGGATCGAATGGAAATCAAAGTGAGTTGTTTTCCACTCTGCATTTTGGTCATCTGCTGGGAATTGGATTGGAGTAAAGTCATACACATCCATATAATCTGGAATTACAATAATCCCACCTGGGTGTTGTCCGGTACTTCTTTTAACTCCTGTACACCCTTTTGCTAAACGATCAATTTCTGCTTGCCTAAATTCTAATCCTAAATCTCGTTCATATCCTTTTACATAACCAAAGGCTGTTTTATCCGCAACAGTACCAATCGTTCCTGCACGATACACATAATCTTCCCCGAATAATACTTTTGTATAGTTATGCGCTTGTGGTTGATATTCCCCTGAGAAGTTTAAATCGATATCGGGTACTTTATCCCCATAGAATCCTAAGAACGTTTCAAATGGAATATCATGTCCATCTTTTGCAAGACGTGTTCCACATTTTGGGCAATCTTTTTCTGGTAAGTCGAAACCTGAACCGACAGAACCGTCATCGAAAAATTCTGAATAACAACAGTTTGGACAACGATAGTGTGGTGCTAATGGATTTACTTCGGTAATACCCGTTAAAGTCGCTACTAAAGAAGAACCTACAGATCCACGAGAACCTACTAAATACCCATCTTCATTACTCTTATGAACTAATTTTTGAGCAATTAAGTAAATAACGGAGAATCCATTTCCAATAATACTCTTTAACTCTTTTTCAATACGTTTTTCAACAATTTCTGGTAATTCTTCCCCATACCATTCATGAGCTTTATCATAACTTAATTTCGTAATTTCATCTTCTGCCCCTTCAATTTTAGGCGTATATAAGTCATCTTTAATCGGAATAATGACTTCTAGCTGATCATTGACCCAATGAGTGTTTGTTACAACAACTTCGAAAGCTTTCTCTTCTCCTAAAAAGGCAAATTCATCTAGCATTTCATTGGTCGTTCTAAAATGTACATCTGGATAATTTAATTTTTGTCCATTATTCACAGATGTTAACAAGATTTCTCGATAAATTTTATCTTCAGGATTTAAATAATGAACATTCCCTGTTGCGACAACTGGAATATCTAGTTCTTCTCCTAATTTCACAAGATTTTTAATAATTTCTTCTAGATGATGTTCATTTCGAATGAGTTCTTTATCAATTAATGGGCGATAAACTGCTTTTGGCATAATTTCAATATAATCATAAAATTTAGCCTTTTCTTTAGCTTCTTCATAGCCTTTTTGCATCATTGCTTCAAAGACTTCCCCTTCGCTACATCCAGACCCAATTAAAAATGAATCTCTCTTCTCGATTAACATGCTACGCAAAATACGAGGAACTCTATAAAAATATTGTACATTTGAAGCTGACACTACTTTAAAGAGTTCTTTCAATCCTGCTTGATGCTTAGCAAAAATCGTTGCATGGAATGGACGACCATTTTTAAATACTTCTTCTGGGTGCAAGTTCGTATTTAATTGGTCATGATAAATGAGTCTATGATCATTAGCAGCTTCTTTTAAGAAAATATGACATAAATGTCCTGTTGTTTCTGAGTCGAATACCGCACGGTGATGTTGTTCTAAGACAACATTATAACGTTTTGCCAATGTATTTAAACGGTGAGATTTTAATTGTGGATGTAGTAATCTGGATAATTCTAATGTATCAATAACCGGTTGAGTCGTTTTCTCTAATCCTTCTTTTTCATATCCGGTATTCAAGAAGCCCATATCGAAACTTGCATTGTGCGCTACTAAAATCGTATCTTTTGTAAATTCAGCAAATTCTTTTAAGACTTGAGCTTGCGATTTAGAACCACGAACCATATCATCTGTAATGCCTGTTAATTGAATCGTAGTCGCAGATAAAGGATGCCCTGGGTCAATAAATTCTTCAAACTTATCGATAACATTTCCTTTATGCATTTTTACAGCTGCTAATTCAATAATGGAATCATAAATCGCTGATAAGCCAGTTGTTTCCACGTCAAAAACAACATAAGTTGCATCTTCTAATAAAATATGTTGAGGATTATAAGCAACATTGACTTGGTCATCGACAATATTTCCTTCTAATCCGTATAGAATTTTAATATTATTTCCTTTTCCTGCTCCATGAGCTTCTGGATAAGATTGTAAGTTAGCATGGTCTGTAATTGCTACAGCAGGATGTCCCCATTTAGCTGCCTGTTTGACTAAATCACTCGCAGAATTAGTAGCATCCATGACCGACATATTTGTATGCAAATGCAATTCAATACGTTTTTGGTCGTCTGGAGCACGATCGATTCGTCCAATATGATCTACTTTATTCATATCTCGAACAATCATGTTTAATTCTTGAGAAAATTTATTAATTTCAATATTTCCGTACGCCTTTACCCATGTCCCTTTTTTCAAGGCTGCTAAACGTTCTTCATCTTCAGCTGTTGATGGAAATAAAGTTGCCCCAATCGATGAAGTGT
>CAMYBO010000118.1 GCA_947254045.1 uncultured Granulicatella sp.
ATAAAATGCTTTACAAAAGAAAGTAAAATGTTATAATGCTTATATAGGTAATGCAAACGTTTGCCTAAATTAAAAAATAAAGGAGTTTTGAATGATGAAAGATACATTCAAAAATATCTTGTCTTTCGAGTTTTGGCAAAAATTCGGTAAGGCTTTGATGGTGGTTATCGCTGTTATGCCGGCTGCTGGTTTGATGATTTCAATCGGTAAGTCACTTGTTATGATTAATCCAACATTTGCACCACTTGTAATCACAGGTGGAATTCTTGAGCAAATTGGTTGGGGGGTAATCGGTAACCTTCATATTTTGTTTGCCCTAGCAATTGGAGGAAGCTGGGCTAAAGAACGTGCTGGTGGTGCTTTTGCCGCTGGACTTGCCTTCATCTTAATTAACCGTATTACTGGTACAATCTTTGGTGTATCAGGAGATATGTTAAAAAATCCTGACGCAATGGTAACAACTCTATTTGGAGGTTCAATCAAAGTAGCTGATTATTTCATCAGTGTTATGGAAGCTCCAGCATTGAACATGGGTGTGTTCGTAGGAATTATCTCTGGTTTTGTAGGGGCTACTGCTTTTAACAAATACTACAACTTCCGTAAACTTCCTGATGCACTTTCATTCTTTAATGGGAAACGTTTTGTACCATTTGTAGTGATTCTTCGTTCAGCAATTGCTGCAATTGTACTTTCTATTTTATGGCCACTTGTTCAAACTGGTATCAATAATTTTGGTATCTGGATTGCCAACTCACAAGAAAATGCTCCAATCCTTGCACCATTCTTATATGGTACTTTGGAACGTTTGCTATTGCCATTCGGTCTTCACCATATGTTAACAATCCCAATGAACTATACAGCTCTTGGTGGTACTTATGAAATTTTAACAGGTGCAGCTAAAGGTACTCAAGTATTTGGACAAGACCCACTATGGCTTGCATGGATTACAGACCTTGTAAACCTTAAAGGGACAGATGCAAGTCACTACCAACAATTATTAAATACTGTTCACCCAGCTCGTTTTAAAGTTGGACAAATGATTGGTTCATTCGGTATTTTGATGGGTGTCATTGCTGCTATCTATCGTAATGTTGATAGTGACAAGAAACATAAATATAAAGGTATGATGATTGCAACAGCTCTTGCAACATTCTTAACAGGGGTTACTGAGCCAATCGAATACATGTTTATGTTTATCGCAACACCTTTATATCTTGTTTATTCACTAGTTCAAGGTGCAGCATTTGCTATGGCTGACGTAGTGAACTTACGTATGCACTCATTTGGTTCAATCGAGTTCTTGACTCGTACACCTATTGCGATTAGCGCTGGTATCGGTTTGGATATTATTAACTTTATTTGGGTAACAGTTCTATTTGCAGTAATTATGTACTTTATTGCAAACTTCATGATTCAAAAATTCAACTATGCAACTCCAGGACGTAACGGAAACTACGAAACTGCTGAAGCTTCAGAAGAATCAAGTAGTCAAGTAAAAGTTGCAGAAGGTTCTCAAGCTGTGAATATTATTAACCTTCTTGGTGGACGTGAAAACATCGTTGATGTGGATGCATGTATGACTCGTCTTCGTGTAACGGTTAAAGATGCTGATAAAGTCGGAGATGCAGAACAATGGAAAGCAGAAGGAGCTATGGGTCTTGTTATGAAAGGACAAGGCGTTCAAGCTATCTATGGTCCAAAAGCAGACGTATTGAAATCTGATATCCAAGATATCCTTGATTCAGGTGAAATCATTCCTGAAACTCTTCCAAGTCAAATGACTGGAGCGCAACAAAACGCTGTTCAATTCAAAGGAATTACTGAGGAAGTTTACTCAGTAGCAGACGGTGAAGTTGTTGCATTGGAACAAGTGAAAGATCCAGTATTCTCTCAAAAAATGATGGGGGATGGATTTGCAGTAGAACCAGAAAATGGAAATATTGTATCTCCAGTTTCAGGTACTGTATCAAGTGTCTTCCCTACAAAACATGCTCTAGGTATTGTAACTGAAGCAGGTCTTGAAGTACTTGTTCACATTGGATTGGACACAGTAAGTCTTGAAGGAAAACCATTTACCGTTCATGTTGCTGAAGGCCAAAAAGTTGCAGAAGGTGATTTACTTGTTACAGCTGACTTGGATGCTATCCGAGCAGCAGGACGTGAAACTTCAACAATCGTTGTCTTTACAAATGGTGACGTTATTAAATCAGTTAAATTAGAACAAACAGGTTCTCATGCAGCTAAAACAGTAGTTGCTAAAGTAGAATTATAATAGTCTTGAGGTTGGAAGTTGATTTCCAACCTCTTGTTTTAGGAGAAAAATATGAAATTTTTAACACTGAATACACATAGCTGGATGGAGAAAGAAGCAGAAGAAAAATTCAATCTTTTACTTCAAGATATTCTTGATAAGAATTATGATTTGATTTGTTTTCAAGAAATCAATCAGGAAATCACTTCACCAGAGGTGAAAGTTGATGACTTTTATAAAGCATTGCCATCAGCAGAACCAATTCACCAAGATCACTACGTTAGACTTTTGGTGGAGAAATTAGCTGAAAGTGGCAGAAATTATTACTGGACTTGGTCTTATAATCATATTGGTTATGATCGCTACCATGAAGGTATAGCAATCTTATCTAAAACACCAATTGAAGCCAGAGAAGTTTTGGTCTCAGACGTGGATGATCCAACAGACTATCATACTCGTCGAGTTGCCTTAGCTGAAACGGTAGTGGATGGTAAGGAACTGGCAGTGGCTAGTGTGCACCTTTCTTGGTGGGATAAAGGGTTCCAAGAAGAATGGGCAAGATTTGAAACTGTTTTGAAGGAATTAAACAAACCACTTTTACTAGCTGGAGATTTTAACAACCCAGCTGGTCAAGAAGGGTACCAAGCTATTTTAGCGAGTTCATTAGGCTTACAAGATGCATTTGAAGTAGCTAAAGAGAAAAGTGGTAGCTATACCGTTCCACCAGAAATTGATGGATGGAAGGGAAATACAGAACCACTTCGCATTGACTATGTATTTACGACTAAAGAGTTAGTAGTAGAAAATCTACAAGTCGTTTTTGATGGGAACAATAGTCCTCAAGTGAGTGACCACTTTGGCTTAAATGCTCAATTAAACTGGAAGTAAAAGTAAATGTTAGATAAATCCTGTTGGTGAGAAATCATCGACAGGATTTTTTATGCAAAAAGAAATCAAGTCATACAAGGAGAAGTTCTCTCACGGATAATGATTCACAGACTTTATTTGGATTAACAGATGAAAGAGTCGGGGATATTCTACAAGTATTCATAATTGTTTTCTAGAAATCTATTATCTTGTAAAATAAAGCTTAGTTTAAAAAGTGAGGTATAAAGATGCTTAAAAATTTCTTACAATTAACACGTAAACAAAAAATCATTACAATTGCTGTTTATACAATTATTGCAGCCATTACAATGTATCTTGAGTATAAACAAACACAAGCGCCTATTGTGACTACGAACTCTCTTACAGGATTCCAAAGTGCTCAATTACCTTCAGCACCGGTAATTCTATTTTAGGGTGGTTAAATTTCCATAAAATTGGATTAGTTTTTGCACCAGTGAGTGTATTGATTCTTGATTACTTTAAAATCCATTTAATTCGAAAAGGATTTATTTTGAAAACATTACTAAGTGCAGCGTTAATTTTACTATTTGCTTTTTTATTACAAGTAGCTTTAGTCATTGTCTTTACAGTTGTGGTATTGGCGATTGCTCTAACTTTTGTCTTTAATGAATTTGGTCCAAATTCTGGAAGTTATGGCGGTGGTGGAGGTTATTCAGCTCCATCTGGTAATAACAATGATGCTTTCAATGCTGAACAAGCTAGACTTGCTAGCGAGCAAGATGCAGAACGCAGAAGACAACAAGATATTGATCGTTACGAAAGAGCAGCTTATGAATACCAAAGCCGTGGTTTGAATCGTGCTGCAGATGAAATGAATCAAAGAGCGAATAATTTGAAATAAGCATAAATTGAGACTTTTTGATGTAGGAACAAGTATACTACAGATAAAAGTCTTTTTTAGAAAGGAACATAATATGATATCAATGCAATATAAAATAAAATTACCAGATTCGTTTAACATCTTTTAATTGGAATACACCTTGAGAACGTAATTTAAGAGCCACATCTGCAGCAGATAGACCTTTTGAACGACAAGCTTCTGGATCTAATTTTCCATTTTTGATAATTATCACAGGTTTACCATCAATTAATTGCTTAATTACTAAGACATTCGTGTTCAACCATTTCAATAGTAAGATTAAGATTGTCCAAATATTTAAAATTACAACATACTGAAGAAGTGAAATCGAACTATTGTAAATAATCCCACCAAGAAGTTCCCCGAGAACAAAGTTTTGTACTTGGTCTACTGCAGAATTTGGTGCTAACTTTCCTTTACCAGTTACATTAATAACAAATACTAAAGAAATAAGACCTAAAGCTAACTCAATCGCAATTGTAATAAAAAAGCTCATTATTTTTAACCTCCACAAGTTCAATATCTGATTTATATAATTCCATCTTCTCTAATAAATAACTATCCTTGTTAGAGCCATTTAAAGCATGATAAAATTGATCTCCAACTATGATAATAACTCCATCAGTCGTAGAAG
>CAMYBO010000119.1 GCA_947254045.1 uncultured Granulicatella sp.
CTGTAATATTCAATTCTTGTAATCTTGAAGTGATTTCTTTTGCCATAATGCCAACAATTTGTCTTAGTTCTTCTTTTTGAAGTTTATGGAAGACGATCGTTTCATCAATACGGTTTAATAATTCTGGTCTGAATGAATTTTTCAATTCTTCACGAATTCGTTTTTCCATTGCTTCATGGTTTTGTTGAACCGTTTTAACTCCGAATCCTACAGATTTTTCTTCACGAAGAGCGACCGCTCCAAGATTTGACGTCATAATAATAACGGTATTTCTGAAGTCCACTTTTCTTCCTTTTGAATCAGTTAAGTGTCCATCATCTAATACTTGTAATAAAATATTAAACACATCTGGATGAGCTTTTTCAATTTCATCTAATAAAATCACAGCGTAAGGGCGTTGACGGATTTTTTCTGTTAATTGACCACCTTCATCAAATCCAACATAACCTGGAGGTGAACCCACTAAACGGCTAACAGAATGTTTTTCCATATATTCAGACATATCAATTCTAACTAGCGCATCTTGTTCTCCAAACATTGCTTCAGCTAAAGTTTTTGCTAATTCTGTTTTACCAACACCAGTTGGTCCTAAGAATAAGAATGAACCAATTGGGCGGCGTGGATCTTTTAATCCACTTCTTGCACGACGAATTGAACGAGCTACAGCACTAACGGCTTCTGATTGTCCAATGACACGTTTGTGTAACACAGATTCTAAGTTAATTAAACGTTCGCTTTCTTTTTTCTCCATTTGTTGAAGAGGAATTCCTGTCCATTGAGAAACAACTTCTGCAATGTCTCCTTCTCCAATGGAAGCAATATAATCTGTTTTTGGTGAAGCTTCTAATTTCTCCACTAATTTTTCAAGTTTTGCCCTTTTCGCTAATTCTTTTTTACGGAATTTAGCCGCTTCATCGAAGTTTTGGTGTTGAATGGCTTGATTTTTCAATTGTTCGAACTCTAAAATTTCTTCTTCCAACAACACAACTGGAGAAACTTTTGTTGTCACATCTAAACGAGCTTTTGCAGCTGTTTCATCCATCAAGTCAATCGCTTTATCTGGAAGGCGACGTGAAGTGATGTAACGAACTGATAATTGTACGGCTGCTTGAACCGCTTCATCTGTAATTTCTACATGATGATGCGCTTCATAATGTTTTCTCAAACCTTTCAAAATTTGAATACTGTCTTCAGCCGTTGGTTCTTCTACATGAATAGAAGCAAATCGACGTTCTAAGGCAGCATCTTTTTCAATGTATTTTTGATACTCATCTAAAGTCGTTGCCCCAATAACTTGTAATTCACCACGAGCTAAGGCAGGTTTTAAGATATTCGAAGCATCAATCGCTCCTTCTGCTCCACCTGCACCAATGAGTGTGTGTAATTCATCGATGAATAAAATCACATCTTGTTGTGTATAAATTTCTTCGATGATTTTTTTCATTCGTTCTTCAAATTCACCACGGTATTTTGTTCCTGCTACTAATGCCCCCATGTCCAACATCATTAAACGTTTGCTTGCAATTTCTTCAGGAACTTCACCATTGACCATTCGTTGAGCTAAGCCCTCTACAATAGCCGTTTTACCTACACCAGGTTCTCCAACTAATACTGGATTATTTTTCGTACGTCGGCTAATCACTTGAATCATACGACGAACTTCATCATTTCTTCCGATAACTGGATCTAGTTTTCCTTGTCTTGCTAAGGCTGTTAAATCTCTTGATAAGCTGTCTAGTGTTGGTGTTTCGTCTTTGGCGCTATTACCAGAAACTTGCCCTTTTGTTGAACGAGCTTTTGAAGGTTGAATTCCAATTTTTTCATAGATCGTCTTCATTAATTCTTCTAATGAAATATGATTGTCACGCATAATTTTTGTCGCTAATACTTCTTCTTGAAGTAAGCCTAATAATAGATGTTCTGTTCCTACTTGAGGAATTTTCAAACGTTTCGCTTCTTCTGTTGCTGCAACCACTACCTGTTTTGCTCTTGGTGAATAAGGCATTAAATATGGATTGATTTCTTTACGATTGCTTCCATATCCTGTTAATGCTTCAATTTCTTGACGAACAATCTCTGCTGTTAATCCTCTTTCTCTTAATAAGATTCCAGCAATTCCTTCTTGTTCGATGACTAGACCTAATAATAAGTGTTCCGTACCCACTGCTTGATGTCTAAAAGAAATTGCTTCCTGGGCAGCTAATACCATTGCACTACGTGCTTTATCTGTAAACATTTCACTCATTCACGTCACCCCTACTTATACTTTAAACTGGTTAATATATTTTTCATCATATTACTACGAAGTTGATCACTACATCGCTCTGCTTCTGTTAATGATTCTTTCGACATTGCAATATTTAATAACTGTGCTTCTCTTTTGGAGAGGAGCTCATTATCATATAGATTTTGTAAAATATGATTGGCTTGTTTGATAGATAATTCTTCTGGAACAACTTCCAATAAAGCATCAATAATATCCATATCATCTACTAAATTCACTTTCATAATACGGATATAACCACCACCACCACGTTTACTTTCAACGACATAACCTTGTTGTACCGTAAATCGTGTATTAATCACATAATTAATTTGCGATGGAACACAATTGAAACGATCGGCAATTTCACTACGACGAATCTCAACTTTCTCTTGTGCTAATAATACATTTTTTAAATATTCTTCAATAATATCCGACATATTTGACGGTTGCATACGAACTCTCCTCTCTTTTGACTTTCTTTGACTTTAATTATACAAAATAAATTTCTCTTTGCCAATAAAAAGCTCTGAAGAAACAAATAATTTGTTAAATTTATTTCAAAAAATCCTGTCAGTGAATGCTCACCAACAGGATTTGACTATCTCCATGGATTTTACTTTCTTATTTTAAATTTGGAAATGTATATCCCAAATCATCCAATTCTTGAAACACTGCAGCTATCATTTCTTTTCTCACTTCTTTTTCTTTTAAATGTTTCTTTAACTCATTAGTAGTAGCCTTTGGATTTTTAGCTAAAAATATCACTGTCGCAATCATCGTATTTTGAAATTCTTCTAATTCTTTTTCTACAAACGGAGATTTTTTAGCCTCTTTATGAAAATCTCTAAATTCACGAAGTTATTCCTTTGAATTAAACTCATTAAAGTCATCGAAATCATTCAGCAGTAATCAAGTGATAAAAATGCTCAAATGTATACGTATCAATGAAAGATGGTTCTGGACTAATCTCTAAAGGGGTTTTAAAAACTTCCATTATTGGATCTAAACAATCTTTCAAGAATGGTGCAAAAACTCCTCGAGTAATCCAATTTTCTGGAGTCATTGGCACTTCCTTGTAAAATTCTATTAGCGTATTTTGTATAAATTCAGGATTCAATTTATACATTGGCTCAATCAGTGCTATTTCCATATCAGTTGTAATGATTAGAATATAATGAGGTCCATATTTCTCATCATCACCATAAAAATGAGAAGGAGAAAGCATTAAACGTACTTCAAATGTCTCAGCTACAGATGCTTGAATTCCTTTTTTCACACGATAAAGCGTTAATTCTGGTATATAAATTTTTGGTTTTTCCCCTTTATAACCAATAAATTCTTCGTAAGTCAGTTCTTCTTCAAACTGAAGAATATCCCCTGGGTCATAGACGCTTTCTTTTTTCTTAGTATGATACGTAATCTTCGGTAAAGTATTATTGTCAGTCGGTTTTGTAGTTGCTGCTAACAACGCAAGATTCCCTTCTTGCGTTAACCAATCAACTACTTTTTTACAAAAATTCACTTCTGACACTTTTAAATCTCTAGATAATAATTTAGAATCATTTAAACTGAAAATTAATGGATATAATTTCTTTCTTTTACGAGTAACCCCTAAGTTTCTCAATGTCTCTTTTTGACTTTTCGGAATAAATTCTAATGGAACAAAGACAATTTGGATTCCTTTTCGTAATCCTTCAATTTCAGCTAAATCTTCTTCCGTTTCAGCAATTGCTACGATAGTATCCTCTGCTTTGATTCTATGTTGATATTCACGAACAGTTTTATGGAAAAATGCTGCAAACTGTCCTTCCTTATTATGCATTAATTGCACAATAAATTGAACTTTTCCCGATTGATTACAGACTGCTGCAACCATTGTTTTCTTTTCAATTTCAGCCAATTCCTCTTGAACTTGATACAATCCATTATAAATCTCTTCCACTATTCTTCACTCCCATCTTATATTCACTTACATTGTACTATGCTTTCAATCAAAAGACTATAGATTCCATAAATAATAAAATACACCGACTAAGTCAAATATCAGTCGATGTATTTTTAGAATTTAGAACAAACAGACTAATTCAACGATTCATCTCTTTTTATTTGTCAACATATCGTTCTACTGTTCATCTTTCTTCTTTCTTCGCGTTGGAATAGACAATCACTTTAAATATAAAAAATATTAAAGAATTCATCTTTTAAGCGAAATTATAATATACTAGAC
>CAMYBO010000120.1 GCA_947254045.1 uncultured Granulicatella sp.
GAGAAAGACATACTTTAATAATCCTGATTGGAATTATGGAAAAAATCCAAAATTTGCGTTAACACAATCAAAACGTATGACTGCTGGGCAAATTGAATTCCACTTAAATGTTGAACAAAACCGTATTAAAGAAATAAAAATTAATGGGGATTTCTTCGGTCTTGGAGAAATTAGTGACGTAGAAGAAAAATTAACAGGAATTGAATATCAACGAGATGCAGTTTCAACAGTATTCGAGTCTATTGATGTTCGTAAATATTTTGGAAATGTTACTGCTGAAGAATTAGTAGAGTTATTATTGAGCTAATACGAATGATAGAAAAGGTGTTATTACTTTACATTCTATGAAAATTCGTTACAATAATACTATTCTAAAAAATAATTAATGAATTTTTAAATGTAATGTAAGTGAGGTGAATATTATGGAAATGGAACGTATTAATGATGATACTATTTTAGTAAGAATTGAAAATGAGGATTTACAGGAACGTGGTACATCTGTTCCAGAACTTTTAGCCAATCCTGGAGAAATAGAAGAATTTTTCCATAGTATTTTAGTTGAGATGGATGTTATTGATCAATTTGAAGATTCTGAAGGTATGAGTTTCCAAGTAATGCCAAATCCAGAAGGTATTGAATTATATGTGACAAAATATGTTGAAAAGAAAGATATTGAAGCAGATAGCGAACGTTTTGTTCGAAATTTAGTAGATACGATTCAACATTCTTTAGGTCATCGAATGGGAAAACCAAAAAAAGAGAAAAAAGTAGAGGCACCAGTTGAAAAAGAGAAAACATTGGAGCCACTCGATTGTACAGTATTTTTTGATTCATTTGAGGACTTTGTCCAATTAGCAAAAATGTATCCATATAATGTCCAAAAATCATCTTTATATCGATATAGTAACTATTATTTTCTTCATGTATACCAAGATGTTTTTGGAGGCGAAGATTTTACTGCGGATTTAGCGCTTTTAAGAGAATTCGGTGAGTTTTCTAGAGTATCTTGGGAAGTCGTACAAGAATATGGCGAAGTAATGATAAAAGATAAAGCGATTGAAACAGCTAAAAAATATTTTA
This sequence comes from uncultured Granulicatella sp., assembly GCA_947254045.1. Lineage (GTDB taxonomy): Bacteria > Bacillota > Bacilli > Lactobacillales > Aerococcaceae > Granulicatella. The sequence goes on from CAMYBO010000120.1 coordinate 1,081, forward strand.
AATAATTAGTATAGTGGGAGTGAGCAAAAACAAGTTCTGTCATTTGCTGACTCCACTATTTATATAAAGGGGTAAAAATCATGAATGAAACGATTCAAACACAATGAAATCACCGCTCTATTCGAGCGTTCAAGGATCAAGCCTTAACAAAAGAAGAAGTGGAATTATTAGTAGATGTAGCTAGACATACCGCTACAAGTAAATTTATGCAAGCTTATTCGATTATTAGTATTACAGATCCAACAATAAAAGCAGCATTTGCAGAGATTTCTAAACAACCTTATGTTGAAAAAAATGGGCATTTATTTTTATTCGTAGTGGATTATCATCGTAATGTTCAATTAACAAAAGCGCAAGATAGACCAGCCAAATTACAAGGGACTGCTGATTATTTTATTGCTGGATTAACAGATGCAACGATTGCTGCTCAAAATATGGTAGTAGCCGCAGAGTCATTAGGAATGGGTACTGTATTTTTAGGAAGTTTACATAATGATGCTGAGCGTATTGTCGATTTACTAGGATTACCAGAATATACATTCCCAGCAGTTGGTTTAGCAGTAGGATGGCCAAATCAAGAACCACAATTAAAACCACGCTTACCAAAAGAATTAATGCATATGGAAAATCAATATCGAGCATTAGAAAATCCATTAAAAGACATTGAAGCGTATGATGAAGAAATTACAGGATACTACGATACAAGAGATTTAAATAATCGAGTGGATCGATTTAGCAAACAAGTAGCGGATAAAATGGAAACATTACCTCCAAAAAGATTAGCGTTATTAGAAGTCATTCAACAACAAGGATTTTTGAAAGAGTAAAATATTAGATTTTTTTGAATGAACTGATTACAATTAAAACAGAATTGAGTAAAGAAAAGAGGATGACAATGGATATTAAAGATTTTACAGAACATGAACAAAAACAAATTAATGCGGGATTAACAACTTCTGTCATTACGGATAAAGAAGCGGCTAAAAAAATTCTTGAATTAGTACCGAGCGAATGGATTAAGAAAATTCCATTTTTAGTGAGAGCACATGCAACAACAAGAACTGTCGCAAGAGTGGCAAAACAGTACCCAGAACTTTATGCAGTAGCAAAACAAGAAGGACCTTTACCTGAAAAGGAAAGAGAAGAATTAAGAGAAATTATGACAAATATTTTTGCAGAAAAAATGAATAAGCATAAAATTAAATAAAATGATATTTTACAAAATAAAAATACCAGCCATGAATAAAAATGGCTGGTTTTTTCTGAATTTAAATATTTAAACTATCATAAACAGATTGTTTCATTTCTGAAATTTCAAGTACTCTTGTGTGACGGATTTCTGCTTCCAATACACTTGTAACGGTTAGAGGAATTTCTACTCCGCTTAATTGATGAACTTCTTCAATGAATTGTTGATCACTTAAAGCACTGACATCAGAATCTTTTACAGCTGATACAACACTTTGAGGGAATTTGTATGGACTTGCTGTTGAGACAATGACTGTAGGAGTGTTGTCTTTTGTTTCTTGTTGGTATTTATCATAAGCACATTGAGCTATAGCTGTATGTGGATCTAATAAATAGTTTTCTTTTGATAAAACAGATTCAATCGTTTGTGCTGTTTCTTCTTGACTAGCACGAGCAGCATAAAACTCTTCATATGAGTTTAACACGTCTTTTTCGATATGATACTGACCATTATTCGTTAATGAATCCATCAATGCTTTTGTTTCTTCGGCATTGCTTCCAGTCATTTCAAAAATTAATCGTTCTAAGTTATTAGATACTAAAATATCCATACTTGGTGAACTTGTTACTTCGAATTTTTTTGACGATTGTATGTCCCTGTATGGAAGAAGTCTACTAATACATCATTTGCATTTGAAGTACAGACTAATGTTTGAATTGGAACACCTAATTGTTTTGCATAATAAGCTGCTAAAATGTTTTCGAAGTTTCCTGTTGGAACGACAATATTCATAGCTTTTCCAATTTGAAGAGCCCTTGTTTGACTAATTGTGCATACGCATAAACATAATACACCACTTGAGGACATAAACGTCCAATATTGATTGAGTTAGCAGAAGAAAGTTGGAATCCTTTTTCCGATAGTGTTTGGTTTAAATCCGAATCATTAAATAGTTTTTTCACCATTGTTTGAGCATCATCAAAGTTATCTTTCACACCATAAACCAAGGTATTGTCGCCAGCTTGAGTCACCATTTGACGTTCTTGAATCGTACTTACGCGCCTTTTGGATAAAAGACAATAATTTTTGTATGAGGTACATCTGCAAATCCTGCTAAGGCAGCTTTTCCTGTATCTCCAGAAGTAGCGGTTAAAATGACGATATCTTTATCTTGTTGATTTTTCTTAGCGGCAGTTGTTAGTAAATACGGCAAGATTGATAAAGCCATATCTTTAAAGGCAATTGTACGTCCATGGAATAATTCCATAATGTAGGCATTACCAACTTTTTTAACAGGTGCAATAGCTGGATCGTCAAAAGTTATATCATATGCAGAGTGAATACAGTGTTGTAATTCTTCATCTGAAAAATCAGTTAAAAATACTTTTAAAATAGGGAATGCAATTTCTTGATAAGATTGGTGTTGTAATGTTTCCCAGTTCAATGATAATTGTGGCATTGTCGTTGGAACGTATAACCCTCCATCTTCAGCAATTCCTTTTAAAATTGCTTGAGAAGCTGTTACACGATTGTTTTTATCTCGAGTACTAATATAGTGTAATTCTGTCACAATTTATCTTCCTTTATCTCTTCTAATGCTTTGTATTTTACCATAAGTTTTCCCATGTGCCTACTAAGTTAAATAAAAGAAAATCTATAAAAAGAGGCTAGAATTTTACATCCTAACCTCATAAAAAAATTATGCTTCCTGTCTGAAATAAAGTTTATTTTTTAAACTCTTTAATAATAATAGTCCGAAGATTGTTGTGAAACTGATTTTAATCAAATCTGGTAAAATAAATGGAAGTACCACGAGATTGATCGCTTTTGAAAAATCAGCATGTGTAATCAGAATAAACCCAATTACTCCACCAACAAATAGGACAACTTCTCCTAAAAGATTCGCTAGAAAGAGACGAACGGCATTTTGTTTTCCTTGTGCAATGATGGAAGTGACAAATGCACGAACTGGGAAGAATACTAAAAAGCCAGCAGTCGGTCCAAAGAAAGTTTGAAATCCACCTTTTCCACTAGCAAAAACAGGGAGTCCAATAGTGCCTAATAATAAATAAAGCAAAATAGCAAGAGTGGCTTCTTTTGGACGATAAATAGTGGCAATTAATCCAATGGCTAAGGTTTGCAGTGTAATGGGTATAGGCCCTGTCTCTTATACACATCTCCGAGCCCACGAGACTATTGCGCTCATCT
>CAMYBO010000121.1 GCA_947254045.1 uncultured Granulicatella sp.
ATTTAAAATAATAGAAACCGCAGCTGGGGAAATATTTGCAATTTTAGCAATATCTTTTAAAGTTACATTGGACATTTCATCACTCCATCTCTCTATTATTTTTATCTTATTGTAATGTTTTTTTCTATTTTTAACAATTAAATTCGTAGCTACACATTTAAAAATCGCCTTTTCTCAAAACGAAAAGGCGATTTAACTTCATTATTCCACTGTTACAGATTTTGCTAAGTTTCTTGGTTTATCAACATCTAATCCTTTACCAAGAGATGTGTAATAAGCAATCAATTGTGTTACAACAACACTTAAAATTGGTGCTAATTCCATTTGTACTTTTGGTAATACGATATCGTCTCCCTCACGTTCGCTTCCTTCCATGGCGATAACCATTGTTTTAGCTCCACGTGCTTTCACTTCTTCGATATTTCCTCTTGTATGGCTTGCCACAACTGGTTCACTTAATAAAGCAATAACTGGTGTTCCTTCTTCGATTAAAGCAATTGTACCATGTTTTAATTCTCCAGCTGCAAAACTTTCAGTTTGTACATATGAAATTTCTTTTAATTTCAATGCTGCTTCCATTGCTACATAATAATCTAAATGACGACCAATATAAAAGGCATTTGCTGTATCTAATAAGTTTTGATCCACTAATTCTTTTACAACAGATTTTTCATCTAATACACCTTCGATGGCTGAAGCAATCACTGCTAATTCATGACTCATATCAAATGTTTGAGGACGACCTTTTGTGCGACGTAAAACTTCTGTTAATACAGCCATTACTGTAATTTGTGCTGTATAAGCTTTTGTTGAAGCTACTGCAATTTCTGGTCCTGCATGAAGTAATAATGTATGAGATGCTTCACGAGATAACGTTGAGCCTTTAACATTTGTAATCGTTAATGAAGGGTAACCTTTTTCATTTACTTTTACTAATGCTTGACGGCTATCTGCTGTTTCTCCACTTTGTGTTAAGAAAATGAAGAATGGTTTTTCTGATAAAATTGGTTGATGATATGCAAATTCACTTGCCAAAAATACTTCCACAGGAATTCCTGCTAATTGTTCTAATAAATATTTACCAATCCAACCCGCATGATAACTTGTTCCACATGCTACAACATAAACGCGATCGCTATGTCCGATTTCTTCTAATAATTCGCTAGGAACTTCTAATTCACCATCTTCATTTGTATATTCTTTAATGATACGACGTAATACGGCAGGTTGTTCATCCATTTCTTTTAACATGTAATGAGGATAAGCACCTTTTTCAATATCGTCTGCATCTAATTCCGCTTTAAACGGTGCACGTTCTACTGCTTTTCCATCAATTGTTTCAATCTCTACTTTGTCTTTTGTAATCGTAATTAATTCTTCATCTTTAATTTCTAAGTAAGTATCTGTTTGAGAAATAGTTGCCATCGCATCTGAACAAATAACATTGAAGTCTTTTCCTACTCCTACTAATAGAGGGCTCTTATGTTTTGCTGCATATAATACTCCTGGAGCTTGTTCATCTAATAAACCAAATGCAAATGATCCACGAATTTCTTTTAAAGCACGACGGAAAGCTTCTTTACCAGATAAGCCTTCTTTTTCTGAAAAATATTCTACTAAATTCACTGCTACTTCTGTATCTGTTTGAGATTGGAAGTTTACATGTGATAAATAAGTTTCTTTTAATTCAGAGAAGTTTTCGATTACTCCATTATGAACTAATGTAAAACGTCCATTTTGAGAACGATGTGGGTGAGCATTATTTTCTGTTGCTGGTCCATGAGTTGCCCAACGAGTATGCCCAATCCCTGCAAAAGCTGGAACTGATTCATCTACTGCTTCACGCAAATTCGCAATACGTCCTACTTTTTTTACTAATTGTGTAGTACCATCAGCATCTGCAATAAATAATCCTGCTGAATCATATCCACGATATTCTAATTTTTCTAATCCATCTAAAATGACCGTTTGAATACGGTTATCTCCAATACATCCTACAATTCCACACATATAACATAATCTCCTTTAATGAAGGGTTTCCTTCAAACAAATTTTTCATTGTTTCTGGTGCTTGCAAAAATTTTGTATCCCCGCAGAGATTTTTGTATATTGCTGTAGACTGCACTGCCTTGAGTCACCCGCCGAATATTTCGATAAACTCAATCCTCGTCACTTATCATTCTTAGTGATAAGCCTGGCGCTATCCTATGTTGCTACCTTTCTTAGCTATTTATTTTCAGAAACATGACTAATCATACACGATTTTGTATATATTTGTCAAAAAAAGACTTCCCCGAAAGGAAGTCACTCATTATAATTCAACAAGAAGAGAATAATTCTCCTCTAACCATTTTTCGTCATTAATATATTTCTTACTTGCGAATACTCCAATCGATAGTTCATAAGGAACATCAGAATTTTTATATTTCACTCGTAAATAATATTCTGCAATCCCTCTATAACTCTTCTTAAACTTACGAATACCGCGAATTTTATTCAATGATTCCACATAAAATTCATCCGCATGAATAATAATATGTCCTTTATAAACTAATAAAGCAAAATCCTTTGAAACATACTCTGCATTTTCCACTAAAAGATTCATATGACCTTGAACTTCTGGGAACAGTTCGAATAATTCTTTATAATTCTTATAGTTATGATAAATAATTTTTCCAGATGCTACTAAAACTCCTAATCCCACAATAAGAACAACTAAACCTTTCCCTATTTCAAACCATAAATCAATCTCATCAAATTCATCAAAATAGAAATCTGTTCTAAGACGTGATACTTGATAGAGATCACCTAATATTGTATCATTTTTCGCTTCTCTCTCTTTTTTCTTCGCTAAATTACTTTGTTGAAAAACGTCCGCAAAATCCTGCTGCATTTCCGGAGAAATCTTTACAATTTTTCTTCCTCTTCTTCCTCGTTTAATCTCAGGAATAACTCTTATCTTTAATAAAAACAATTTATTTTCAAATGGTCTTGCTTTTGACCGTTTGCTAGCTTCCTCTGCCATTTCGTCTAATTTAGCATTTCCTGATTTTAACATATGATAACCTAATTCATCTTCAATAATATAAATATCTTGTTTTTCATTTGGTAATTCTACTTTTTCGATATCATAAATTCGAACCACTTGAACCTTTTCTATTTCCTTTTCACTAAAAGGCTGATTGATATACAACTCTTGAATTGGTTCAGTAGAACTCATAACATTTTTTAGCATAAAAAATGCTGTTAAAATTGTAAATAAACTAATGAGCAAATACAATCTCGCCCCTTTTGTGACCCTTTTTTTAACTTTCATTTCTATCTCCCTTTTATGGTAAAATTTCGTATCATTTAGCCACATTTTACTCTAAACACTCTTAAAAAACTACTTTTTTCGAACAAAAAAAGGCGAGATTTCTCTCGCCTTTTGAATGTCTTCTCTGATTAAGATTAAGCTTTACCAGTTGAACCGAAGATATCCATAGTTTCTTTAGTAATTTTAACGATTGCATCAAAACCAGGTTTGATTACTTTACGTGGGTCATAAACATTAGCATCTGCATTTAATTTAGCACGAACTGCTGCAGTCCATTGTTGTTGTAATTCAGTGTTAACATTGATTTTAGCATGTCCACGTTCAATTGCTTTTTTGATTTGATATTCTGGAATACCTGATCCACCGTGTAATACTAATGGAGCACCAGTAGCTTCAGAAATAGCTAACATTTCGTCAAATCCTAATACAGGTTCACCTGCATAAGTTCCGTGAACTGAACCTAAAGCTGCTGCTAAAGCATCAATTCCAGCTTCTTTCACCATACGTTCACATTCGTGTAGGTCAGCATATTTAATTCCGCCTGTAACGCCATCTTCAGTACCACCTACAGTACCTACTTCAGCTTCTACAGAAACACCTTTAGGATGTGCATATGCAACAACTTCTTTAGTTAATGCAATGTTTTCATCAATTGGATAATGAGAGTGGTCAAACATTACTGAGCTGAAACCAGCATCAATATATTTTTTACATACATCTACAGATGAACCATGGTCTAAGTGTAATGCAACTGGAACTGTGATATCCATAGTTTCTAATAATGCATTTACCATAGCTGCAACTACTGATGGGCCACCCATATATTTACCAGCACCTTCAGATACTCCTAAGATGATTGGTGATTTTGCTTCTTGAGCAGCAGTTAGAACAGCTTGTGTCCATTCTAAGTTATTGATGTTGAATTGACCTACGGCATATTTACCTTCTTTAGCTTTGTTCAACATTTCTGTCATACTTACTAAACGACTCATTTAAAATTTCCTCCTTATACTAGTTCCCTAGTATTTATTTTTACGTCATTATTATACCCCAAATTTTATAGGATAGCTAGACATTTTGAATATTATTATGAAATTATTTCACGTACTATTTTCTTTTCATAGAATTTCATATATT
>CAMYBO010000122.1 GCA_947254045.1 uncultured Granulicatella sp.
TCCTGCAAATTCTGGCTTGAATTTTTCTGTTTTCAACTCAACAACTACATAACAATGTAATTTCACATGATAGAAAAGCAAATCTATATAGAAATCATTTTCTCCAACTTTTATATGAACTTGTTTTCCTATATAAGAAAATCCTGTACCAACTCCAAAAGGAAAGAAGTTATTTGATTTACTAATGCTTCTTCTAACTCTCTTTCATCATATTTGTCTCTTATTGTTAGAAAATCAAAGCCTCATTAACATCTTTACATTTATACATAATCCTTTGATTGTGCCCCAAAGGAATACTTTTTATCTTATTTTCAATATCCGATAATTGTTATAAAAGATATACCAACATCTAATATGTTTTAAATTTTCAGCCGAGAAACCTTTCATATCCGGGAATTCATTTCTTAAATCACTGCTCAATAGTTTTAAAAACTATCTCCCAAAGAATACTCCTTTTGTTTTTCTACTATCTACTTACCTAAATTCCAATACAAGTCAAGTAACTCATCATTAACTTTTACCGCTGCTTTTAATTGACTACTTCTAACTTTTTCCTTTAAATCTGAAAGAAACTTCTTATATTCATCGTCTCCTAAAATCGCTATATCTTTTTACCCATATATACCACTCCCTTCTAGAATCTTTTGTTCATTCAAATAAACTTACATAAAATTAAGATAATTTTTTCTATTCCTATAACTTACCATCTATATTCTCATAGTACATTTATATCGATTGACTTAAAGTCCCTTAACACAAATAAAGACCTCTATGCGCTGCATAAAAGTCTTTATTTTTACTACATCCATTTAGAATAATCGTCATCGTCCATTGCTTCTACTGTACCTAGTAAATAACCATTTCCTACTTGAGAGAAGAAGTCATGGTTACTTGTACCTGTTGAAATACCATTCATCACAATTGGATCTACATCTTCAGCTGTATCCGGAAATAATGGATCAAAGCCTAAATTTTGTAAAGCTTTATTCGCATTATAACGAATGAATACTTTTACTTTTTCAGTCCAACCCACTTGATCATAAATGGATTGAGTATACTTCACTTCATTTTGATACAATTCTAAACATAATTGATAAACCCACATTTTTAGAGTTTCTTGTTCTTCTTGTGGTAATTCATTATATCCTTGTTGGAATTTATAGCCGGTATAAGTTCCGTGAACAGATTCATCACGAATAATTAATTTAATAATTTCCGCTACATTGGCTAATTTATTATTTCCTAAAAAATACAATGGTGTAAAGAATCCACTATAGAATAAAAATGTTTCTAACATCGTTGAAGCAACTTTCATTTTTAGTGCATCTCTACTTTGATAAATTTCATTAATTTTTTGAGCTTTGTATTGTAAAAATTCATTATTATTTGTCCACTCAAAAATATCTTCGATTTCAGCTTTTGTATGTAACGTACTGAAAATTGTTGAATAACTTTTCGCATGAACAGATTCCATAAATTGAATATTATTCCATACAGCTTCTTCATGTTGTGTACGAACATAGTCTTTCATCAGACTCGCACCTTCTTCAGATTGCAATGTATCTAATAATGTCAATCCTCCAAATACTTTCCCTACAACATCTTTTTCAGCTGGTGATAATGTTCTCCAGTCATCTAAGTCATTTGAAACAGGAATACGAGTATCTAACCAAAATTGCTCGGTTAACTTTTCCCATGTCATTTTGTCAATCATATCTTCTACTTGGTTCCAATCAATCGCTTTATAATAAGCTACTGGTGCAGAAGCATTTTGTGACAAAATCTCATTAAAATATCGTTTTTCACTCATGATAAGTCTCCTTTTTTGAATTAAATACTACAACTTTCGCAACCATTACTTCCAATTTCATCATTATTTTCTGTAAATGTACGAACATAATAAATTGATTTAATTCCTTTATTCCAAGCATAGTTTCTTAAGATATTTAAATCTCTTGTTGTCATTTTGCTTGTACGTCCATTTTTCCATTCATATAATCCTTCAGGTAATTCAGAACGCATGAATAATGTTAAACTCATTCCTTGGTCAATATGTTTTTGCGCAGCAGCATATACATCAATCACTTTACGCATATCAATATCATAAGCTGATTTATAATATGGTAATGTTTCATTTGATAAGAATGGTGCTGGATAATAAGTTTTACCAATCTTCTTCTCTTGACGTTCTTCAATTAAACGAGTAATTGGATGTAAGCTTGCACTTGTTTCATTTACATAGCTGATTGAGCCTGTTGGAGCAATTGCTAAACGATTTTGGTGATAAAGCCCATCTGCCATTACATCTGCTTTTAATTGTTTCCAATCTTCTGCAGTTGGAATTGGTAAGTTTGCAAAAATCTCTTTTACTTTTTCAGATTTAATTTCAACATCTGACTCTGTATAAGCATCAAAATAAGTTCCTGATGCATAGGCTGATTTTTCAAATCCATCAAATGTCACGCCACGTTCTTTGGCAATTTTATGACTTGCTTTTAAGGTATAGAAATTCAATAGACGGAAGTATAAATCTGTTACTTCAATCGATTCAGGTGAACCATATTCCATTTGATTTAACGCAAAAAATGTATGTAATCCCATTGCTCCTAAACCAATTGTATGAGCTTTTTGATTTCCATTTTTAACAGTTGGAACTGCCTCAATACTTGAATGATCTGTGACAAATGTTAATGCACGAACCGCAACTTCAATCGAACGTTCAAAATCAGGTGATTGCATTAAATTCACGATATTTGTAGAACCTAAATTACAGCTAATATCCGTTCCAAGAACTTCATATTCTTGCGCATTATTAATCACTGAAGGACTTTGTACTTGTAAAATTTCTGAACACAAGTTACTCATAATGATTTTTCCATCAATTGGATTTGCTTTATTGACTGTATCAATATTTACAATATAAGGATAACCCGATTCTTGTTGTAATTTACTAATTTCTTGTTCTAAATCACGTGCACGTAATTTTGATTTACGAATTTCTGGATTATTCACCATATTTTCATACTCTTTTGTAATATCTACATAAGAGAATGGAACACCATAAATACGTTCCACATCATATGGACTAAATAAATACATCATATCGTCATTTTTAATTAATTCATAAAACTTATCTGGAACTACTAGTCCTAATGATAATGTTTTCACACGAATTTTTTCATCTGCATTTTCTTTCTTAGTCGATAAGAAAGATACGATATCTGGATGGAAAACATTTAAATAAACAGCTCCTGCACCATTACGTTGTCCTAATTGGTTAGAATAACTGAAACTATCTTCTAATAATTTCATAATTGGAACAACCCCGCTAGAAGCATTTTCAATTTTCTTAATGGGGTCTCCAGCTGCACGAACATTTGATAAGCTTACTCCAACTCCCCCGCCAATTCTTGAAAGTTGTAAAGCAGAGTTAATGGTACGACCAATGCTATTCATGTCATCCGTTGTTTGAATTAAAAAACAAGATACTAATTCACCACGACGTTTTCTTCCGGCATTTAAAAATGTTGGAGTTGCTGGTTGATAACGTTGATGAATCATTTCTTCAGCTAAATCTCTTGCTAATTGTTCATCTCCATCTGCTAAAAATAAAGCATTAAAGACAATACGATCTTCAAAACGTTCTAAATAACGTTCGCCATCATTTGTTTTTAAAGCATATTGTTTATAAAACTTAAATGCTGACATAAATGAACGAAAACGGAATTTTTTCTTATAAATTTCTTGCATTAAGCTTTTAACAAATTCTCGGTCATATTTATTTAAAAACTCTTCTTCTAAATAATCATGTTCAAGTAAATAATCTAATTTTTCATCTAATGTATAGAAAAATACCGTATTCGGATTGACATGTTCTAAGAAGAATGCACGTACTGCTTCTTTATCCTTATGTAAAGGGATTTTTCCATCAACCGGACGGTTCAATTCATTATTTAATGAAAAATATGTTACTTCTTGAGATTTACTAATTAATTTTGGACTATCCAAGTTCGCTCACCTTTTCCTTTATTATAGTTACATCTTTTTGAGTTCCATGAAACTCAAAACAATGCAATAGTGGAACTTCATAAGTAGAAGAAATCAATTTTGCCGTCGAACAAAATGAAGTATTAAAATTTCGATTTCCAGAACCAGCTACTCCTTTTGATAAAGCTTGGTTATCATCTGTTTCAATAAAATCTTGAAAATATTCAAATACTTCCATATCATAAGTAGGACTACAATAATATATAGTTCATTCATTGTTTGGAAAACATTTTGTGGTGTAATTTCTAC
>CAMYBO010000123.1 GCA_947254045.1 uncultured Granulicatella sp.
ATTTTGTGTTAATATAATAATATCTTAATTAAAAAATGAATTTTTAAAGAAGATTTTATTAAGGAGAGATGAAAATGATGAAAAGAAAATGGCTTTGGTTACCAACAGCTGCAGTAGCGCTGACAATGGCAGCATGTGGTTCAAAAACAACAACAACTACGACAACAACAGAAGGAGCAGATAAATCAAAATTTGTTTCTGAAGTAACTCACGATGGAGAACCTATTAAAGGTGGAACATTAAAATATGCGATTGTTTCATCTTCACCATTAAACGGCATATTTATTGATGAATTATCACAAGACACTGCAGATTCACTTGTAGCAGAAATGATTGACGCATCAATGTTTGAATATGATGATAATCGTAAATTAGTAAATTCAGGTTTAGCATCTATTTCATTTGATGTAGAAGGAAAAACAGCAACTGTTAAATTAAATTCTCAAGACTATAAATGGTCAGATGGAGAAAAAGTTACAATTGATGACTACATCTTCACTTATGAAGGAATTGGTCACAAAGACTACACTGGTGTACGTTATGATCGTGACTATAAAAACATTGAGGGGATGGAAGAATACCACAAAGGTTCAGCTTCAACTATCTCTGGTTTAGAAAAATTAGATGACTACACAGTGAAAATTCACTACAAAAAAATGACACCTTCAATGCAATTAGCAGGGGGAGCAGTATGTAGTTATATTATGCCGAAACATGTATTCTCTGAAATTCCTGTAGCAGAATGGGAACAAAGTGATGCTGTTCGTGGTAAATCTAACGTTGGTCTAGGAGCGTTTACAATTGAATCAATGGTTCCAGGTGAATCAGTAACAATGGCAGCAAACCCTAACTACTTCAAAGGTCGTCCAAATATTGATAAACTCGTAATGGAAGTTGTATCTCCAGATAGTATCGTTTCAGAAATGAAAGCTGGTAAATATGATATTGCAAGTATGCCTTCAGCGCAATACGATTCGTATAAAGAGTTAACAAATGTTACTTTAGTAAGTTCTTTAGATTCAGCGTATGAATACATTGGATTTAAACTTGGTAAATGGGATAAAGAACAAGGTAAAAACGTTGTAAATCCAAACGCTAAAATGAGTGATCCAGTATTACGTCAAGCAATTGCTTATGCAATTGATCCAGATACAGCAGGTAAAAACTTGTATCATGGATTACAACATGGTACAAACTCAATTATCATTCCGTTCTTCAAAGATGTTTATAACAAAGATCAAGAAGGATTTGATTACAACCCAGAAAAAGCTAAAAAAATCTTGGATGATGCTGGATATAAAGATGTAGATGGCGATGGGTTACGTGAAAATAAAGATGGATCTAAATTAAAAATCAACTTTGCAGCTCGTACTCGTGATGATGCAAATGAATCATTAATTCAACAATATTTATTATGGTGGAAAGAAGTTGGATTGGATATTCAATTATATACAGGTCGTACAATTGAAATAAACAGCTTCTATGATAAAGTTCAAGCTGATGATCCTGAAATTGATATGTTCACTGCTGGATGGTCAACAGGTTATGATCCAAATCCAAAAGGATTATTTGGAGAAGCGGCTAAATTCAACTTACAACGTTACTCAAGTGCTGAAGGAAATGAGATTATTGAGAAAATTTCTTCAACCGAAGCTTTTGATAATTCTAAGAACATTCAATTCTATAAAGAATGGCAAAAATATGTACACGATCAAGCGTTCATTTTCCCAACTATTACAGGTGAGAAAGTTACTGCTGTTAACAAACGTGTGAAATACTTTGATACAAAACTTGGAACAAACAACGATAAATCTTCTATGGTTAAATTGCAATTAACTGCAAATGAACCTGTAAAATAAGCCCACGTTTTTTCTCGACTCAATGAAAAAGATTGAGTCGAGTTTTTTTGTTAGGGGCGAGCCATGATAGTATCTGTTGTAGCTTACGACGCTAGCAGCCTCGCTTGTACGAGTCTCATAGCTAAAATTCGAGCCTAAGGTCTCGAATTTTCGTGCAACTAAAGCCAATGCTTGGCTTTGGTTGCTTTAGCTACAACGGAAACTATCATGGCTCCTTTTTGTTTTGTGGGGATTGGAGTACGTAGAATTTTTCATAAAGTAGCAAAGGACGCCAGCAAACCTGTTGTTTCATGGCTAAAATCCAGCTGTTGGCTTTTATCAATCTTGCTACGGGAAAGATTCATGGCTCTTTTCATAAAAATATTTCATATGAGATTTTCATAGGAATGGATGAAGAGTTTATTAGAATTTGGGAAGAATTGAATGTAAGCGTTTGAAACAAATTGCTTGTGTGCTAAAATAATAGTGATAAAAAATAAACCAAAAAGGGTGGAAAATCATGAAAAAACAAAGCAAGGCAATCTTATCCTCACTTGCAGTAGTTGCTGTTTTAGGAGCATGTTCTCCGAAAAACTCTACAGATGGGGCGAATGACTCAGGCGCAAAGGATAGAACATTTGCAAAGGAAGTTACTCATGAAGGGACACCAATAAAAGGTGGAACATTAAAATATGCCATCGTAAGTGCATCTCCTTTTAATGGACTTTTTATTGATGAATTAGTTTCAGATTCAACAGATACTGCACTAGCAGGTTTTGTTGATGGAACAATGTTTGAACATGACGAAAATCGTAAGCTAGTGAACTCTGGTTTAGCATCACTTGAATTTGATGTTCCTGGAAAAACTGTGAAAGTAACATTGAATTCTAAAGATTATAAATGGTCTGATGGACAACCAGTTACCATTGATGACTATATCTTTACTTATGAAGGAATTGGAGATAAAGATTATACAGGGATTCGTTATGATGCGAATTACAAAAATATCGAAGGAATGGAAGAGTTTCATAATGGTCAATCATCAAATATTTCAGGTTTAGAAAAAATTGATGATTATTCAGTGAAAATTCATTATAAAGAAATGACACCATCTATGAAGTTGGCAGGAGGACCAATTAGTCCTTATATTATGCCTAAGCATATTTTTTCAACCATTCCTGTAAAAGATTGGGAACAAAGTGATTATGTTCGTGGAACAAAAGTAGTAGGATTAGGTGCGTTTACTATTGAATCAATCGTTCCTGGTGAATCAGTGACCTATAAAGCAAATGAGTACTATTATAAAGGAAGTCCAAAATTAGATAAGGTAGTAGCTGAATTGGTCTCTCCAGATAGTATTGTTTCTGAAATGAAGGCGGGTAAGTATGATATTGCTTCAATGCCAAGAGCTCAATTTGATACTTATAAAGATTTAACAAATGTGACTCTTTTAGGTAGCGAAGATTCTGCTTATGAATATATTGCATTCCAATTAGGAAAATGGGATGAATCGATTAGTAAAAATGTGATGAATCCAAATGCAAAAATGGCTGATCCAGTTTTACGTCAAGCAATTGCTTATGCCTTAGATATCGACCAAGCAGGAAAGAGTTTATACAATGGTTTGCAACGTGGAACCAATTCATTGATTATTCCATTCTTTAAAGATGTATATAATAAAGATCAAGAAGGATTTGCTTATAATCCAGAAAAAGCTAAGAAAATGTTAGATGATGCGGGCTATAAAGATGTAGATGGGGATGGAATCCGTGAAAATAAAGATGGTTCTAAATTAACGATTAACTTTATTGCTCGTACTCGTGATGATGCGAATGAATCATTAATTCAACAATATTTATTATGGTGGAAAGAAATTGGATTAAATGTGCAATTAGTTAATGGACGTACAATGGAAGTGAATAGTTTCTATGATAAAGTAGAAGCAAATGATCCAGAAATTGATATGTATACTGCAGGATGGGCTACAGGTTTTGACCCAGATCCAACAGGGTTATATGGCGAAGATGCGAAGTTTAACTTTACACGTTTTGTAAGTAAGGAACAAACAGATATCTTCAATAAGATAAATTCTGAAGCTGCATTTGATGATACTAAAAATATTGAATTTTATAAAGAATGGCAAAAATATGTGCATGATCAAGCGTATGTATTCCCAACTTTAATAGGGGATCAAATTACTGCTGTGAATAAACGTGTGAAATATTATAATACAGATATCGCTTCGAATAATCCAAAAAATGCGATTAATGAAATGGAATTAGTTGCTGATACGCCAGTAAAATAGGATATAGAATAGGACTTTTTGTAAAGTAGTAAAGGACGTTAGCTACTTAAAAAGTCCTTTTTCTTTTTTTGTCATTATACGAAATAACTATAACTCTGTCTCTTATACACATCTGACGCTGCCGACGACCTAACACAGGTGTA
>CAMYBO010000124.1 GCA_947254045.1 uncultured Granulicatella sp.
CCTACAAATTGAACTATTGTGTTTAATCTAACATATTTTACTTCCTACATGCAAGAAATGCCTTTTATTTCACCCCTATCTTTCCTTTTCAAAATTAAATTTCATTTTCAGTTCAATTATTAGACATTTTTCCCTCTATATTTTACACTGGAAAAGAAATCTGAACTAGGAGGCATTCATTATGCAAGAACAAAAAGTATTAATTACTTTTTTTGGTGCAACAGGGGATTTAGCAAGTCGTAAATTATACCCAGCACTATTTCGTTTATTTCAAAAAGGGTTCATCCGCAATCATTTTGCGGTAATTGGTACAGCACGTCGTGAATGGACTGACGAACATTTTCGTGAAGTTGTCGTAAAATCTGTCCAAAGTTTAACAGAAGATGTCAATCAAGCAGAAGAATTTGCTAGTCACTTCTACTACCAAGCACACAATGTAACAGATACTCATCACTATGTCGTATTAAAAGAATGGTCTGAAAAATTAGACCAACAATATGGTATCGAAGGAAATAGAATTTTCTACTTAGCAATGGCTCCTTCATTTTTCGGTACTATTACTCAGCATTTAAAAGACGAAGCTTTATTAACAGATCATGGCTATAACCGTTTAATTATTGAAAAACCATTTGGGAAAGATTATGAATCTGCTCAAATTTTAAACGAACAATTACGTCATTCATTTGATGAAAATCAAATTTATCGTATCGACCACTATTTAGGAAAAGAAATGATTCAAAACATTACTTCTGTTCGTTTTGCAAACCGTGTATTCGAAACAATGTGGAATCGTGATCATATCGATAACGTTCAAATTACACTCGCTGAACAAGTTGGTGTTGAAGATCGTGGTGGATATTATGAAACAAGTGGTGCTTTAAGAGATATGGTTCAAAACCATATTTTACAAATTTTAGCATTAGTCGCTATGGAACCGCCTCAATCATTCGAGGCAGTTCGTCAAAATAAAATTAATGTATTAGAACAATTACGTCACTATTCTCCTGAAGAAGTTTCCAAAAATTTTGTTCGTGGTCAATATGGCCCTTCTTTAGACAACACTTTACCTGGTTACCGTCAAGATCAAAATGTTTCTGACGATTCTAACATGGAAACTTATGTAGCTGGTAAAGTCTTTATCGATAATGAGCGTTGGAAAGATGTTCCATTTTATGTTCGCACAGGTAAGAGTTTAAATTCTAAAACAACTGTCATCGACGTTGTCTTTAAAGAAGCTGATTCACCATTATTTGAACATGAAACAAAAGGTAAATGCCCTTCAAACCGAATTTCTATTCATATTACTCCTAAAGAAGGCTTCTGCTTTGTCATCAATTCAAAAGCCATTGGAAATTCATACGGATTACAAACAAGTCATTTAGAAAAAATCTTTGATAAGAACTTTGGTTTAAGCAGTCCTGAAGCATACGAACGTTTAATTTTAGACTGTATGGAAGGCGATATGACGAACTTCACTCATTGGGAAGAAGTTGCTGCATCATGGAAATTTGTGGATCGTATTCGCCAAGCATGGGATGCTGAGTCATCTGTACAATTCCCTAATTATCCTGCAGGTTCATCTGGACCACAAGAAAGTTTTGACTTATTATCTCAAGACGGACGTTGTTGGGTACAAAAATAGAGATAATAAAAAGAGCTAGAGGATAACCCCTAACTCTTTTTTGTTGATTGAATGTAACGCTGTAGTATAGCCAAGAGACCCACACTTGTTAGGATTCTGACATCCGAGTACTACTTCAGTCAAGTCTCATCTTTGACGCTCTCTCGTGTGGACACGTAAAGAACGAAAGACTTGACGCAGTAGTACGAGCAATAGAATCTGCATCTCAGATTCTATTGCAGGGAAAGTTGAGACCTAGGCTCAACTTTTAGGCATGAGACCGCAGGGCTGCTGCCGTCCTAGTACTACCTCAGTCAAGTCTATTCGTTAAATAAATTAATTCTTTTACATATTCTCCAATTGTATCAATTGTATTTCTCAATGGTGTATCCGTAGAAACATCTACTCCTGCAGCCTTAGCAAGCTCTTCTGCAGTTTTAGAACCACCCATTTTTAGAACTTCTACCCATTCAGCTGCTTTTTCAGGATTCTCTTGAATCATTTTAGCAACTTGAGTTCCGATTGTTAATCCAGCAGAATAAGTATAAGAATATAATCCCATATAATAATGCGGCTGTCTCATCCAAGTTAATTCCGCACCCTCTGTTAATACCACAGAATCTCCCCAGAATTGTTCTAATGTTTGGCGATAAATTTGGTTTAAAGTTTCTGTATCTAAATTTTTACCTTCATCAACTAATCGATACACTTCTCTTTGATAGTGTGCTTCTAATAAATGTGTAACAAAATTATGGTAATAAGTTTTACCAATAATTTGAGAAATAATCCAACGTTTCATTCTAGTATCTGTTGCGTTTTGTAATAAATAATTTTCCACTAGTAATTCATTAGCAGTCGATGGTGCTTCAACAAAGTACATAGAAGGTCTAGATAATTGAATATTTTGATGTTGATGCGCTAATTGGAAATGTCCAGCATGTCCTAATTCATGTGCTAATGTCATTACATCATCCATACCTTCTGTAAAGAACATTAAAATAAATGAATTTGCCCCATATGGTGACGCACAAAATGCTCCTGTACGTTTTCCAATTGTTTCCGCATAATCAATCCATCGCTCATCAAAAGCTCTCTTCATAATAGAAAGATAAGATTCCCCTAAAGGTTTTAACCCATCTAAAATATAAGCTTTCGCTTCTTCATAGCTCACTTTTGGTGCAAAATGAGGATCTACTTCTAATTTTAAATCTTCATAACGTACTTCATCTAATTGGTAAATTTTTCCAATTAATTGAGCATAGCTTCTCATAATCGGTGCTAAATGTTCCATAATTAAATCAATTTGACGATTATATAATTCTCTCGAAACTTTTTGGCGATCTAATAAATAATCAATAACTGAATCGAATCCTCGTAAAGTAGCCATTGTTTTTTCTTTTTGAACTTGAGCATTATAAGCTGAAGCTGTGCTATGTTCATATTTACGTAATGTATTTGAAAATACTTCAAAAGCTTTTCTTCTGACACTTGTGTCTTCGTCTGACTCTAAACGTTTTTCAAAACTATTGTATGTCATTTCAAATTCTTTTCCATCAACTTCAAAATTAGGGAATTGAATATCTTTGAATTTAATATCATTATAGTTTTGATAAGGGAAATCCAATGTATTTCCTAATGCTGCTAATACAGATTCTACTTCTTTAGATAATAAATGTTGTTTATCTGCTAATAATCTTTCCAGATAAATCGTATTTTCAGGATTTTTTGAAGCTTCTGCTAATAATGCTTCCTCTAATTGACTTAATTCAGGAGAAAAGAAACTTAATTTTGCATCGTATTCTGCTACTACATTTCTTGTTTTTGCTAAACGATTTTGTGCTTCTCTATCCTTTGTATTCGCATTAACTGCTAAACTTGCATATTGAATAATTTTTCCACGTAATTCCAAAATTTCACGATAATCTGCTAAACTTTGATGAATCGCTTCTACACTGTTTAATTGATTTTCGAAATTTTTACAGAATTTTTCAACTAATTGTTTATAAAATTCAATCGATTGTTTATAGTCCTCTTCTGTTTTAAATAATAATGATAAATCCCATGTTTGTTCTACTGGAACTTCTGTTCTTAC
Organism: uncultured Granulicatella sp.; assembly: GCA_947254045.1. Lineage (GTDB taxonomy): Bacteria > Bacillota > Bacilli > Lactobacillales > Aerococcaceae > Granulicatella. The sequence goes on from CAMYBO010000124.1 coordinate 3,714, forward strand.
TTTCATGTTACCACCTCTTTATAGAATAGTTCTATTGTAGGCCGAATTGAAAAGCCTGTCAAAATTATTTCAAACAAAAAATAGAGGCTAGGAAATTCCTAACCTCTTTTTTAATTGATAAAATTATAGCTTTACAACGTTAGCTGCTTGAGGACCACGTGCGCCTTCTTCAACTTCGAATTCAACAGCTTGGCCTTCGTCTAATGATTTGTATCCTTCTGATTGGATAGCTGAGAAGTGTACAAATACGTCACTTCCGTCTTCGCGTTCAATAAATCCAAAACCTTTTTCTGCGTTAAACCATTTTACTTTACCTTGTTCCATGAACATTTTCCTCCTTGTGCCAAAAGCACGGTTATTCATATTTCTGCCTGTGGTTCAAAAAGGAGTTCTTAAATCCCATTTATTTCCCTAACAAAAACACTATAATTAGTATCTGTCTCTTATACACATCTCCGAGCCCACGAGACTATTGCGCTCATC
>CAMYBO010000125.1 GCA_947254045.1 uncultured Granulicatella sp.
ACCTGTGTTAGGTCGTCGGCAGCGTCAGATGTGTATAAGAGACAGCCCTAAAGGAATTTGAAAGGGAGACAATGCTGCCACTAGAGCTGCTCCCAATGCGATTAATGTTAAAGAATATGTTTTGTTTATAATTGTTAACCTCCTAGATTTTAGTATGGTAACAATATAAAAGAGTTTGGATGTATTGTCAATCCTTTTAGCAAAAAATTGATAGGATTGTTTGAAAAGCACTCTAAGCCTTGATAGAATAGATACAATACTTTTTATGAAATAAGAAGAGGAGTGAAAAGATGTTAAAGAAAATAGTTCCCTATTTTTCAAAATATAAATATTTCCCATTTTTAGCATTTTTATCCATTTTAGTGGAAGTTGTCTGCGAAGTTGGGCAACCGATTATTATGTTAAAAATTATTGATGAAGGAATTCCAAATCGAGATACTTCGATGATTTTATGGTATGGAATTTTAATGATTATCGTTGCGATGATTTCTCTTGGAGTAGGGGTGTTAGGTGCAAAATTTGCATCCATTGCTGGAACCGGTGTTGCAAGTGAATTAAGAAGTGCGCAAATGAAGAAAATTCAAGAATTTTCATTTAAGAATTTAGACTTCTTCTCTAATGCATCCTTAATTACACGTATGACGAGTGATGTGACAAATGTTCAAAATACAGCGATTATGACGATGCGTATTTTAGCACGTGCACCAATGATGTTCTTATGTGCCTTCTTCTTTGCAGTATCATTGAATGCGCAATTGTCATTAGTCTTTGTTGTGGCCGTTCCATTTTTAGTAGTGAGCTTGGCGCTTATTATTTCAACAGCGTTTCCTCGTTTTAGATTATTACAACAGGCAACAGATGGGATTAACCGAATTCTTCAAGAAAACTTTATTGGTATTAGAGTGGTAAAATCTTTTGTTCGTGAACCTTTCGAACGTGTAAAGTTTGGCGTTGAAAATACAAACTTTAAAACACGTGCTTTACATGCGATGTATGTCATCGTTTGGAATAACCCTATCATGCAATTAACGGTTTATGCTTGTACAATTGCAGTTATGTGGTTTGGTGGAAATTTTGTAATGCATGGAGAAATGACGACTGGAGAATTAATTAGTTTCATTTCTTATATTACACAAATCTTAATGTCCTTAATGATGATTTCTTTTGTTTTTGTCATGTTAACAATGACAAAAGCTTCTATGGATCGTATTTTTGAAGTGATTGACACAGAAGTGGATATTGTGGAACTAGAGCAAGTGATTCCAACTGAAATTACTCGTGGGGATGTAGAGTTTGATCATGTTCATTTCTCATATGGAAAAGATCAACAAGAAGAAGTGTTAAATGATATTCATTTTTCAGTGAAATGTGGACAAGTTCTTGGGATTATTGGTCCAACAGGTTCTGGTAAAACATCTCTAGTTCAATTAATTCCTCGATTGTATGATGCAACAGCAGGAAGTGTTCGAGTTGCAGGGAAAGATGTTCGTGAGTATGCCTTTTCTGATTTAAGAAGCCAAGTAGCGATGGTTCTTCAAAAAAACACACTGTTTTCTGGAACGATTCGAGAAAACTTATTATGGGGAAATCCTTATGCAACTGAAGAAGAAATGATTCAAGTAGCAAAATATGCTCAGGCTCACAATTTTATTATGGAAATGCCAGATGGATATGATACAAAAGTAGAACAAGGAGGAAGAAATTTCTCTGGAGGGCAAAAACAACGTCTATGTATTGCAAGAGCGATGTTGAGAAAACCTGCTGTATTAATTTTAGATGATTCAACTTCTGCGGTAGATACATCAACAGATTCATTAATTCGTGAAGCATTCTTTAATCATTTACCAGATACAACTGTTATTATTATTGCGCAAAGAATTTCTTCTATTCAAGGCGCTGATAAGATTGTTGTGTTAGAAGATGGAAAAATGAATGGAATTGGAACACATGAAACATTAATGGAAAATAACGAACTGTATCGTGAAATTTATGAAACTCAAATGGAAGGAGCGAAAGTAGATGAGCGCTAAGAAAATCGGACTAAAACGTCCTGAAAATTTAAAGCAAACATTAGCTGACTTATGGAGCTATTTATGGAAAAGTAAGTGGAGTCTTTTCGCTGTTCTTTTATTAGTCGTTTTAGGAAGTGCTGCAGGAATTGTAGGGACTTACTTTATTCGCCCCTTAATTAATGATTTTATTGCGACAAAAGATGTAGTTGGTCTAGCAAAAATGCTAGGAGTCATTGGGTTAATTTATATCATTGGGGCGATTGCGAATTATTTCTCTGGTAAATTTATGATTACGATTGGCCAACAAACGATTGAAACAATGAGAAAAGATTTATTTGACCATATTCAAACATTGCCAATTCGTTTCTTTGATACAAATAAGCATGGGGATTTAATGTCACGTTTTACAAATGATTTCGAAAATATTCAACAAGCATTTAACAATAGTATGTTGATGATTGTAAGCTCTTTATTACAATTGGTGCTAACTTTTGTGATGATGATTATTTTATCTCCAATTTTAACAGTAATGTTAATCATTATGGTCTTCATTATGTTTGCGATTGTAAGAGTTGTAGCAGGTCGTTCGGGCAAATTCTTCGCGGAACAACAAAAAGTTTTAGGGCAAGTAAATGGATTTGTGGAAGAACATATTGAAGGACAAAAAGTTGTGAAAGTATTCAACCATGAAAACTTAGTCTTAAAAGAATTTGAAACTTTAAATGCTCAATTAAGAGAAGCAGCAAACCAAGCACAATTTAATTCAACTATTATGTTCCCTATTTTAGGAAATATTAGTTATATCAATTATGCATTAACAGCTTCAGTGGGTGGATATTTAGTTGTATTCCAAGGTATGGACGTTGGGGCTTTAGCTTCATTCTTACAATACTCAAGAACATTTGCTCAACCATTAGCGCAAATGTCACAACAAACAAATGTCTTATTAGCAGCAATGGCTGGGGCAGAACGAATTTTTGCGATTTTAAAAGAGAAATCTGAAGTGGATGAAGGAACTGTGATTTTAGAACAAACAGATTCGAAACAATGGTATTGGGTAAAAGGAGAAGAGAGAATCCCTGTTGTTGGGAATATTCAATTGAATGAAGTGGACTTCAGTTATGTTCCAGATGTCCCTATTTTGAAAAAAATCAATGTTTGGGCTGAACCTGGATTGAAAGTAGCTTTTGTTGGTGCTACAGGTGCTGGGAAAACTACGATTACGAATTTAATTAATCGTTTTTATGAAATTAATAATGGGGAAATTACGTTTGATACGATTCCGATTACTGAGATTAAGAAAGATGATTTACGTAAAACAATTTCGATTGTATTACAAGATACGCATTTGTTTACGGGTTCGATTGCGGATAATATTCGTTATGGAAATTTAGATGCGACGGATGATGAAGTGGTAAAAGCTGCGAAATTAGCGAATGCACATGGATTTATTAAACGTTTGCCTCATGGGTATCAAACGGAGATTACTGGTGATGGGGAAGGTCTTTCTCAAGGGCAAAGACAGTTACTTGCGATTGCTAGGGCTGCAGTGGCAAATCCGAAAGTGTTAATTTTGGATGAAGCGACTAGTTCGATTGATAGTCATACGGAAGCGTTGATTAGTAAAGGAATGGATCAATTGATGGAGGGTAGAACTTCATTTGTAATTGCCCATCGTTTATCGACGATTCGTAATGCGGATGTGATTATGGTAATGGACCATGGTGAGATTATTGAGCGCGGGAACCATGAAAGTTTAATGGAAAAACAAGGCGTGTACTATCAATTGTATACGGGTCAGCTTGATTTAGATTGAAATAGAAGAAATATGACTTTTCTGTTGTAGTAAGGTACGCCAGTAGCCAGCAATTGCTGTCTCTTGGCTAAAATTCGAGCCTAAGGTCTCGAATTTCCCCGAGTAATGGTAGCCGGTATGGCTACCATTACTTTTACTACGGCGAAAAGTCAATTTCTTTGGGCGTGTGTTTATGAGAGTACGTAAATGAGATAGACATTGCTATATAGTAGCTAGGGATGGAAGCAACTACCTTCGGTGTTTTATGCCTAGAGCTACTATGAAAAATTTTTTCGGGATGATAGAAGTGTTTTTTACTGAGTCGTTATCATATTGTTTGACTGTAAAATGATTGTTACTCTTTTCTGTCTTCACTTCTATAT
>CAMYBO010000126.1 GCA_947254045.1 uncultured Granulicatella sp.
GCTAACACTGCAGAAATTTCTTCAATTGAATGATCAATCTCACTATTTGAGTTTAAATAACCATATTTAAAATCACTCTCTTGATTTTGTTCTACTACTGTAAAATTCATTTCCGGAACAGAAACACTCATAATATTCTTTTCTTGTAAATTCAATGTGACACTTTGTGGTGGAATTGCCACTAGTTCTTCAATAAAAGCTTCTTCTAACGTTGCTTTTGCTAAAACAAAACTTTTCATTCCTGCTGTTAATCGTTTTTCAACTTGATCACGTAATTCATTATTTTTACGAATCAACTCAATGAATTGTCTCATTAATTCATCTTGTTTATCTTTTAATAATTTATGACCACGAACAGAAACGGTTAATCGCTGTTTTAGTTTAGACAATTCCATTCTTGTTGGTTTTACATTTAATCTCACCATTTAGGAATCACTCCCCTTTAGGTAAAAATTCATCAAGCATTTCATCCTTGATACGTTTTAATTCCGTACGAGGTAAAATTGATAGTAATTCCCAACCTAAATCTAATGTTTCTTGAATGGTACGATTCGTTTGGAATCCTTGGCTGATGTATTCTTTTTCGAATCGATCTGTAAATTCAACATATAATTTATCTGTTTTTGATAAAGCAGATTCCCCTAATACGACTGCTAATTCTTTTGCTTGTTTTCCTGTTGCATAAGCAGCAAATAATTGGTTCATCGTTGAAGCATGGTCTTTACGAGTTTTCCCTTCACCTGAACCTTTGTCTTTCAAACGAGAAAGAGATGGCAATACATTAATTGGAGGTTGAATCCCTTGTTTATCTAATGCACGATCCAAAATAATTTGACCTTCGGTAATATAACCTGTTAAGTCCGGAATTGGATGTGTAATATCATCTTCAGGCATTGATAAAATTGGAATTTGAGTTACAGATCCTTTACGTCCTACTAGACGTCCAGCACGTTCATACAATGTCGATAAGTTTGTATATAAGTAACCTGGATATCCACGACGACCTGGAACCTCACGACGAGCTGCTGAAATTTCACGCAATGCTTCACAGTAGTTGGTCATATCTGTCATAATTACTAAAACGTGCATATCTTTTTCATACGCTAAATATTCAGCTGTTGTTAAGGCAATTTTAGGAGTCGCAATTCTTTCAATCGCTGGGTCATTCGCTAAGTTAATAAACATTACTGAACGATCAATCGCTCCTGTTTTACGGAAATCTTCCATAAAGTATTCTGCTTCGTCAAAGGTAATCCCCATCGCAGCAAAGACTACCGCAAATTTTTCGTCACTATTTAATACAGTAGCTTGACGAGCAATTTGAGCTGCTAATTCTTTATGAGGTAAACCTGACCCAGAGAATACTGGTAATTTTTGTCCACGAACTAATGTATTTAAATGGTCAATTGCTGAAATCCCTGTTTGAATAAATTCGTCCGGATAGTCACGAGAAACTGGGTTAATCGCTTGTCCATTCACATCTAAAGATGCTTCCGGTAATAATTCAGGGCCACCGTCAATCACATTTCCCATTCCATCAAAAATACGACCAACCATATCTTCTGATACATTTAAGGATAAAGGTTTTCCTTTAAAACGTACTTTTGAATCACGAATATTAATACCGCTAGGTCCTTCAAAAATTTGAACCATCGCTTTATCTTCATGTACTTCTAGTACTTGTCCATGACGAGTTTCTCCATTTTGTAATTGGATTTCTACTAACTCATCAAATTTAACGCCTTCTACTTGTTCAACCATCATTAGAGGGCCGACAACTTCACTAATCGTACGATATTCTTTAAGCATTTGTCATTCCTCCTTTTTGAATAGTTGCTTTAACATCTTCTTGAATTTGTTCTTTAATTGCTGTAAATTGTTCTATTTGACTTTCTGGAATATATTTTGAACGAGCAATACGGTCACGAATTTCTTCTGTACCATCCATAATCTCTGCATAATAAGCTCCGACGCTCATCGCATGTCTTGCTTGTTCTTCAAATGTTAAAATTAAATCTAACATACGGTATTGTTTTTCACGAGAAGTGAATGTATCCACATCGTCAAAGGCATTTTGTTGTAAGTAATCTTCACGAATTGATTTCGCAATAGTCATTGTTAAGCGGTCTTTTTCAGATAATGACTCTAAACCAACTAAACGTACAATTTCTTCTAAACTTGCTTCTTCTTGCAATGTTTGCATCGCATGTTGAACCATAGATGACCAATTTTCATGAATATGTTCATCCATATATTTCCCAACTTCTTGATTGTATAAAGAATAAGAAGTTAACCAGTTCATAGATGGGAAGTGACGTTTTTGCGCCAATGTTGCATCTAATCCCCAGAACACTTTAGCAACACGTAATGTATTTTGTGTAACAGGTTCTGAAGTATCTCCCCCTGGAGGTGATACCGCACCGATAGCAGTAATGGTACCTTCACGACCTTCGCTACCTAAAGTAACAACACGTCCTGCACGTTCATAATATTCTGCAATACGGCTACCTAAGTAAGCAGGATATCCTTCATCCCCAGGCATTTCTTCTAAACGTCCTGACATTTCACGTAATGCTTCTGCCCAACGTGAAGTTGAATCCGCCATAATCGCAACACTGTATCCCATATCACGGAAATACTCTGCAATTGTAATACCTGTATAAATAGAAGCTTCACGAGCTGCTACAGGCATATTTGATGTATTCGCAATTAAAATTGTTCTTTCCATAATTGATTCGCCAGTTGTTGGATCAATCAATTCTGGGAACTCATTTAATACGTCTGTCATTTCATTTCCACGTTCACCACAGCCTACATAAACTACGATATCCACGTCAGACCATTTTGCAATTTGGTGTTGAACAACTGTTTTACCAGCTCCGAATGGTCCAGGTACAGCTGCAGCTCCACCTTTTGTTACAGGGAAGAAAGTATCGATAACACGTTGTCCTGTTAACATTGGAACTTCCGTATTTTTCTTCACTTTAAATGGACGTCCTTGACGAACAGGCCACCGTTGAATCAGATTGAAAGATTTTTCTCCTTCTTCTGTTTTAATCGTATAAACTGTATCTTCAATACGATACGTTCCACTTGAAATACTTGTTAATGTTCCTTTTACTCCGTAAGGAACCATAATTTTATGTTGAACAACTTTTGTTTCTTGTACATAACCTACAATATCTCCAGCTTCAACAGTTTGACCTACTGCTAATGTTGCATGGAACTCCCATTCTTTTTGACGATCTAATGGGGCTACTACTGTTCCACGAACTAAAAAGTCACTGTTAGATACTTCTTTAAATGTGTTCAATGGACGTTGAATTCCATCAAACATTTGAGAGATGATTCCGGGAGCTAATTCAACAGAAAGTGCTTCTCCTGTTGTTGTTACTGGTTCTCCTGGTCCAATTCCAGACGTTTCTTCATAAACTTGAATAGAGGCAACGCCTTTACGCATCTCAATAATTTCACCAATCAGTCCAAGGTGACCTACATGACAAATATCTTGAATATTTGCATCTTCCATACCTTCAGCGGTCACTAATGGTCCTGATACTTTTACGATTCTTCCGCTCTTCACCGAAGTACCTCCTCTTTACTAATTTTACGAATTATAAAATGTTTTGACCTACAGCCTTTTCCACATTTTCTTGAATTCTTGATTTTCCAATGGATAATGAACCTTTATGATTTGGAATTAAAATGATTGCTGGTGAAACAACTGCATCATAACGACGAATTGTTTCAGCAATTTCAGAAGCAATGGCTTCTGTGACATAAATAATTCCATACTCTTCACTTGCTAATCGATCAATCGTTTCTCTTGCTTCTAAACTTTCATGAGCAGGAAACACATCAAAACCAAGAATTTTGAAAGGAAGGACTGAGTCTTTATCTCCAACAACTGCAATTTTATGAGCCATAAACTGGTCGCATCCTTTCTCTTAATTGTTCTTCACTAAACCCATTATCGATTCCTACTAAAATCAATCGAATATTTTTCACTTCCATTTCACTAGCATGAATATAGGCAAGGGATGGATAAGGTCCAAAAGCATCGAATGTCGCATCTTTTAAATAACGATAAATACATTCATCTCTGTCTCTTATACACATCTGACGCTGCCGACGACCTAACACAGGTGTAG
>CAMYBO010000127.1 GCA_947254045.1 uncultured Granulicatella sp.
GTATTTATAGTCCTAAATTGTTCTTCCTTTTTCATATTTTTACCTCCAAAAAAACGTCCCAATAGTTTGGGACGTTCTCTAGTCAGTTTATTTTGGTGTCTGCCACCCGCTTGACCCTTATGTTCAAGTTTAATATCAGATTGACCATGAGCCGACCACTCATCTTTGGTTCAATTATAGCTTTCTATTCATTAATTTTTCAAGCATATTATCTTGAGAATCATTTACGCTGTAGCCTTTTAAACAAAAATCTATTTCATAAATTAATGCTTATTTTCTTTCATTCTGAAATTAATAAAAGTCTGTTTAAACCATCATTATCCTAAATGAACTTTTACTTGTTCTTTAATCACATTGCCGTCTGCTTTTCCTTTTAATTCTTGCATAACAGCACCCATTAATTTACCAAATTCTTTTTGAGTTGTTGCACCAATTTTTTCAGCTACAGTTGCAATCACTTCTTTTACTTCTTCTACTGATAATTGTTTTGGTAAGTAACGTTCTACAATTTCAATTTCAGCTTCTGTTTTGGCAACTAATTCATCACGCCCTGCTTTAACAAATTCTGCTAATGATTCACGACGTTGTTTTGCTTCACGTGCTAAAATTGTTAATTCTTCTTCAGCATTTAATTCTTCTTTTTTATCGATTTCTGCTGCTTGAACAGCTGTTTTAATCATTCTTAATACTGCTAAAGTTTCTTTATCTTTTGCTTTCATAGCTGTTTTAATATCATTATTCAATGTTTCTTTTAAACTCATGATTTCCACTCCTTAAAATACGAAAAAGACTGAGACGTAAATCCCAGCCTTTACTTAGTCATATGATACACAGAGTTGACTAGAACTTACGTTTACGAGCTGCCTCTGATTTTTTCTTACGTCTTACACTTGGTTTTTCATAAAACTCACGTTTACGAGCCTCTTGTAAAGTTCCAGTTTTAGAAACAGTACGTTTGAAGCGACGAAGAGCATCATCAAGTGATTCGTTTTTACGAACAACTGTTTTTGACATATCCTATTCCCTCCCTCCGAGCATTAAAAGTAACTGTTTTCTTTTGAATAGAATAACCATACAAACGAAATGTCCTTTTTTTATTATAGAAAAGGTTATCCCAATTGTCAATTAGATACACTAAAAATTTTAGCTAAAAAATTCTATTTTGACACTTGATTATAAACTTGCACGAGCACATTTTTCACATAATCCAAAAATTTCAAAACGATGTGAATGGACTTCACATCCCTCTAATTGTGTTTCAAAATAAGTCATTGGACAAAACTCAATTTCCTTTGTACGTCCACATTTTTCACAAATAAAATGATGATGATGACCTTCATGACTACAACCAAAACGGAATAATTTTTCACCATTCCATTCAGTTGTTTCTAAAATGCCTAAATCTGTAAAATCATATAAATTACGATAAATGGTATCATAACTCATATTTGGAAAATCTGGTTCTAACAATTGTTGCACTTGTTTGGCGGACAAATAGCGATCTTCATGACTAAAAATTTCAATAATTTTCTCACGTTTACTTGTATACTTAAATCCTTCCTGTTTTAATAATTGAATCGCTTGTTCAATTTGTCCATGATGGCAATGGCAGTGATGATGTTGTTTTTCATTTTTACTTGAATGTTGGTGAGTTTCTTTATCGTGGTGACAATATTCTTTATTGTGTGTTTCTTTATGCTGACAGCATTCGTGTTCGTGATCGTGTGGCATAAAACTTCCTCCTATTACTGACTAATAATTTTTGATAGTAAATCTGGGTCAAATTGATTTTGACGAATCATTTGAATTTCATATAAATAAGGTGGTTTTTGATTTTTCTTATCTTCTCCAACATAGGGAGTTTCTAAAATTTTAGGAATATTTTTAAATTTTTCTTCTGATACTACTTGCATTAAAGCATCAAAACCAATTTCACCAAATCCAAAATTTGCATGACGGTCTTTGTGTGCTCCACAGACATTTTTAGAATCATTAATATGTAATACTTTTAAGCGGTCTAAACCAATTACTTTATCAAATTCCATCATAACGCCAGAAAAATCTTCTTTTAAGTTATATCCTGCATCATGAATATGACAAGTATCCAAAGTTACAGATAATCGATTATTATGAGTAACACCGTCAATCATACGAGCAATCTCTTCAAAGGTTCGACCTAATTCAGTTCCTTTTCCTGCCATTGTTTCAAGAGCAATTTGAACTTTTTGATTTTTATCAATGACTTCGTTCAAGCCTTTTACAATTTGGGCAATCCCTACATCGACTCCTGCACCAACGTGAGAACCTGGATGTAATACAACTTGTTTTGCACCAATGGCTTCTGCACGACGAATTTCTTCTCTTAAAAATTCAATCGCAAAATCTAAATAACCTTCTTTTGTAGTATTTGCTAAGTTAATGATGTAAGGTGCATGGACGACTACTTCTTCAATTCCATTTGCTTGCATAAATGCTTGTCCTTGTGGAATCATTAACTCTTCGATTGGCTTTCTTCTTGTATTTTGTGGTGCTCCCGTGTACACCATCATTGTATTTGCTTTATAGCTAGCTGTTTCTTTTGCAGATAATAACATCATTTCTTTTCCACTCATGGAAACATGAGATCCTAATAACATCTATTTTCCTCCTCATTCAAATCACTTTTTATTGTACGTGACAAATCAGGATTCATCAAGCATTAACCCTTTTACTAACTCATATCAAATCCTCTACGATTCCCCTTATCTTTTACTTTTCAAACACTTTCATAATTGGTATAATAAAATCTGTATAAGATTAAAATAGGATTATAAAAGGAGCGCCTATGGAAAACGTTAAAAAAATCATACACAATAAAAACGTTCAATATTTCATGAGCTTTAGTGCTTTCCTTCTAGCTTTCGGTTTTTCCATTATTCCATTGATAGATGCTAATCCAGCTCCATTTTCTACTCGAAATGAAACAACAGTAGTTGCCAATCATCAAGAGGAAGATGAAACTCAAACTATTGAAAAACTTGATAAGTCATTAGTTGCTCAAGTAGCAGCAGTAGAAAGCGAAAATTCCGTGAAATTATATCAAGAACCTAATACTCAACAATTCCCTATTGCTGAAGTAAAAAAAGGTGAATACGTACTTGTTTTACATAAAGTAAATGATGAGTGGCTACAAGTTCAATTTCATCAACAAGTTGCATGGATGCCTACAAAAGATGTCTTATTAACTCATTTAATGATTGGACACTCTAGTGGAGCTATTTCTCTTTATAAAGAAGCCAATAGTACTTCTCAAGTAGTAACTACGATTCCTTTTGGACAACCATTCTATTCATTAGATGACCAACAATCGAACTTTGCTAAGGTTTCTTATAACGGTCAAGAAGGTTATGTTGATAGTAACCAATTAAATTATGCTGTTGACCATATGAATGAATTGTACAAATTACAAGCAGGCTTACCTCAAACTTTAGATACTAAAAAAATGGTATCCTCAAAATTAAAAGAAACTCCTCTATATGAATCAGCTGATATGTTTTCAAAACGTATTAGCACTGTAAATGCTGGAACTATCTTTAATTATGAAGATCGTGAAAATGATTTTTATAAAGTATCTATTGGTAATGGTAAAAAAGCCTATGTCCCATATTGGTTAGTCAATGCAAACTTTGCAGCTGTTGAGACGGATGCACACATTCCGCAAGGAATTGAACAAGCAAAAATTGTGATTGACCCTGGTCATGGTGGAGATGATCCAGGAGCTACTGTTATTTTTAGTGAAAAACATGAAGCGGATCATACATTAACGACTGCATTACTATTGAAAAAAGAATTAGAAGATTTAGGCGCAACTGTTATTTTAACTCGTGAATCTGATAAGAGTGTTAGCTTAGAAAATCGTGCTCAGTTAAGTAATCGAGAACAAGCAAATGCCTTCATTAGTTTACACTTCGATTCTGGACCAAATGCAAACGTGTCTGGTACAACTGGCTATTATTTTGCTGCTACTAGTGAAAACTTAGCACAAACGGTGAATAAGTATATTGCTAGAAACTTAACTATAAAAAGTCAAGGAACAAAATTCCAAAACTTCTTAGTGTTACGTGACAATAATCAACCTTCAATTCTTTTAGAATTAGGTTATTTAAAC
>CAMYBO010000128.1 GCA_947254045.1 uncultured Granulicatella sp.
TTGACCTAATAATTCATCTGCTAATCTTGTATATAAGCTAATCAAAGCATAGACAATCGCTCCAACAAAACCAACAATCGCAACAGCAAGCATCGCCATTAATTTTCCATCAATATTCATGATTTGTTTTAATCCTAGTAGCGTTAAGGAACTAACAATCATCATAACAAATGAAATTCCCACTACTTTTGCTAATTGAATCGCTACTTTTTTAATATTAAATAAGGTTTGATAATATAAGTGATAGCCCATATAAACGGTTGCTAAAATAAACCCAAGGCTTGTCGCCCATAATGGTCCTGCTCCTTCAAAGAAGTAAATCATCATTGGTTGCCATAACATTTTTACTAATAACGAAATCACTAATGCTTTAATCGCAATCATATGTTGCTCCATTGATTGTTGAATCGAAGTAAAAACTGTAAAGGCCCCCATAAAAATGCATAGAACACAAGAAACCATTAGTAAATACGTTCCATCTTTACTTGGTGAATAAAACACATTATAAATTGGTTCTGCTACAACTGCCATCCCAACAGAAGCTGGAATCATAATAAAGGAATACAATCCAATATTTTCTTCGATCACATTTTTCACTTCTACATGATTTTTCACGGAATAATGCGAAGCTAATAATGGTAATGCCGCTGTTGAAATACTAATAGCAAGAGATAATATAATCATAATAATTTTATTGGCATTAAATCCAAAAATCGTTAATAATTCTTTACTTTGTTCAAAATTCAAATGAGTAAATGTCATGGCTAGTGGTTGGAAAGTTTCTTGATCCAAAATACTAATTAGCTGAATACTCGAAGTCACAATAACAAATGGTAAAGCTTCACGAATCACTTCAAATACAATACGGCCAAAACTCATATTACGAGCAGGACGCCCTTCACTCATTAGTTGCTTCATTCCTGGCATATCTTTCCACATTTTATACCCTAAATAAACAAATGCAACAAATGCCCCTACAAATGCAGCAAATGTTGAATGAGCAACTGCTACAGCATAACTGCCACCGAATAATTTTATCACGATGAACGTTAAGAGTAACATATAAATTATACGCACGATTTGTTCCCATAACTGAGATTTAGCAGAAGGTGCCATATCACTATACCCTTGATAATATCCTCTTAATAAACTTAATGGAGGAATAATCACTACCGCTGGAACAAGCGAACGAATGACTAAAATACTATCTTGAATTTCTTGAGCAGAACCTCCTTTTGCAAAATAAGGAGCTGTTACAAACATGACAATCGCACTGACAATTCCTGTTACGGTCATAAATAACATTCCGCCTTTAAAAATATTCCAACTTGTTTCGTAATCTTTTCGTGATTGATTATCTGCCACAATTTTTGAAATAGCTACTGGAATCCCTGCCGTTGAAATTTGTAATACTAATGCATAAATATTGTATGCAATGAAATATAAGAAGTTTGCATCATCCCTTTGTGTTGCAAACATTACTCCCCATGGAATAATGTATAAAGCTCCTAGTAATCTGGAAACCATACTACCTATCGTTAGCCAGGAAGAACCTTCTAATAATACTTCTTTTGAATCTCTTTGCATACGGATTTTATCACTTAATCCAATTGATTTTTTACTGTTCCGTATCATAATATCCTACTTTCATGAAAAGTTTTTCTAATCCTAAGCGTACAATATTTTTTGATTATTGTAAAATAAAAAAATAGAATGACTGTTTCAGCATTTTTTCTACTTAAACTGTCACTCTATCAATCGTATTCTAATATATGCATGTCAGACACCAAAGACTTTTCATAGTAGTATTGATATGAGACCGCAAGGCTGCTACCGTCCATTACTACTATATTAGAAAAGTCATTAAAAATACTATTTAAGGTTGAACCAAATGGTGCTTAAACGCATAAATGGTCGCTTGTGTACGGTCTTCTACTTGCAACTTCGATAAAATATTCGATACATGAGTCTTCACCGTTTTTAACGTAATAAAACACTCGTCCGCAATTTCTTGGTTCGATTTTCCTTGTGCAATTAATAAAAGCACTTCTTTTTCACGACTCGTTAATTCTTCAAACAAACGAAACTCTTCTTCCACTTCATGGCGATGTTCCAACTTCTCACTCACTTCTTTTTCGAATACCCCTTCTCCACGATAAGTATCTCGAATCGCTTGCGCAATTTCAGAAGCTGATGAAGTTTTTAGTAAATAGCTTTTCGCTCCAGCACTAATCGCTGGATATACTTTTTCATCATCGATAAAACTTGTCACAATAATAATTTTAGCTTCTTTCCATTTCGATAAAATTTCTTTTGTCGCTTCAATTCCATCCATTACCGGCATTACTACATCCATTAAAATAATATCAGGTTTTAATTCTAATGCTTTTTCAACACCAATTTTTCCATTTTCTGCTTGAGCAATCACTTCAATATCCTCTTGAACAGATAAATAGGCTGATACCCCTAATCGAACCATTTCATGGTCATCTACTAATAGAACTTTAATCATTCAACTACTCCTTCTCTTGTTTTTGAGGAATTTTAATTTCAATAATCGTTCCTTGATTGGCAATACTAATAATTTTGCATTGCCCGCCCATTCCTGCTACACGTTCTTCAATATTTTTCAAACCATAACTTCCTGCTTTTGAAACACTTGTATCAAATCCAACACCATCATCGACTAGTTTCAAAATAATATAATCATCCTTTTGTTTTAAAAAGACTTCTAATTGTTTGGCTTTTGCATGTCTTAATGTATTGGACACCAATTCTTGTACAATTCTAAACAGATGATCTTCAAAAGTACTAGGTAGTGTTACTTCATCTAATTCCCAATGAAGTGATAATTGCACTTTTGTTGTTAGTTCTTTTAATAAGCTTTCAATTCCTTGAACTAATGTTTTATTTTCAAGTGAAATTGGGCGTAAGTGTAATAATAAAGCTCTCATTTCTGATTGAGAATCATTAATCACTTTTTCTACTAATGCTAATTGTTGCTGGACGGCTGGAGATAATTGATCTTTTTGCTCATTCATAGCTGATAGCATCATCATCGCAGCAAATAATTGTTGGCTGACTGAATCGTGTAACTCTCGAGCAATCCGATGTCTTTCCAATTCAATAATTTCTTCCTTCGTTTCTTCTCCAATATATTCTGGTCTTGAAGAAATTTGTTGAAGATTTTGAACCAGTTGTTCCTGCATGTCTGCAATTTTAGCAGTTTCTTGGAAAAATGTATCCAAACGAATCATTAATAAAGGACGATACCAAATTTCATCCACCGATTTTTTCACATTTGAAAATTGCTGATTTCTAATCGCTTCTAATTGATTATAAATGACGGAATCCGTTAATCGTTGTAAGAAAAACACAATGCTTGCTGCCATAAAAGTAATGACAAATACAATAATCGTCACCACTAAAAATAATAAAATGATTTGATTAGACGATAATTTTTCAAATAACTCAATACCAAATAAAGAATGAATCACATTGACTCCAATTAGAAAAATACTGGAGACAAATAGAAACACAACAAAACAGATTCGTAAAAACCACTTTTTCATGCTTCAATCACCTCAATTTCTCCAACAAGAACTGACGAGATAATCGTGATTTTTTTATGACTCGACTCAAATCGATTTGAATACATCGTAATCGTCTCATTTTTTAATTCTAACTCTTGCCCATCAAACTTTGCTTCACCAATAAATGCATTATGACAAAGTTTCACGCCAATCCCAACAGGAACAATCACACGAATACGGCCAATTCCTTTTCGAATCATAATGGTGTTTTGTTCATTTGGAAGAACCGTATTTCCTAAATCGATAATCGTATCTCCCATCAATTGACTAATATTAATATCATCCCATTCGAATGTATCTTTCCCAATTTTTTGAACTCCAATCCATTCCTGTCTTTGTGATTCAAATCGGTCTGATGGTTCTTCTAGCTTAACGGAAACATATCTTTTTTTCTTCCAAACCCATTCACTACTATCTGAAAAATATTTTTTAATCAATTTTCTTCCAAAAGAGAGACCATAAACAATTAAAATACTTCCTGCTAACCAAATTCCCCATGTAGAAAATACCGCTAAGAGAATCATTAAAATTCCAAAGAAAAGT
>CAMYBO010000129.1 GCA_947254045.1 uncultured Granulicatella sp.
ATATAATATAGAAAAATAATTTTCGTGAATTGTCAAGTAGTGCAACAAACACTAACTTATTCTATACACCTAATTTAACTTTATACTTACAATGTATTTTGATTCAAAGAAATTTTTTGCTCAGTCTCCTTTTCTATTTCAATGTAAAACTCATTGAAACTGGGTTGTGGTCGGAATGTTGGAACTCCAAGTCATGTGCTTGGACATGATTGAATTGTATATTGTCTGAAATAATGAATCCATCGACTAATGTTACAAAAGTTCTTCCTTTTTGGTACCCTTCATCTAATGCACGAGCAGATGGGATTTTTTGTTCTGCTAATCCTTGAGTGGCTAATGTAAAATGCTTCGAAAGATTATCTACTGGGAATGGATGAGTCCAAGTTTGTGGTTCATCGGATGTTTGGAAGACTTTCGGACTTTTTCCAAGTAAAATATCATGATTAAAGTCTCCACCGACAATGACATAGTTTCCTTTTTCATATTCACTTTCCATATAGCTGAATAGTTTTTCTAATTGGCTTTTTCCAATTGTTGGATCTTTTGTATAAGCTGATAAATGAATATTAATTAATGCCAATTGTTTTTGATTTGATACGGGTAAGTAACTAACAGTAAAAGCTCTGTCTAAATCGAAAAATTTATTAAAATTTGTTTCAATGGGTAAACTATATCGTTGACTCGACTGAATCGTGTATTTTGACATTGTTAATAAACCAGAAGTTGCTTTTCCAATTGGGTCTAATATTGGATAGAATAAATACGGTGAATCATAGTTTTGCCCAAATACCCAATTTTGCTTTTCAAAAGCTTGAGTGATAAATTCTATTTCATCAACATGTTGGGAACGATCTCCATCTGTGTCTATTTCTTGGAATAGAGCAATATCGGGTTGAATCGTTTGAATAGCATTTTGGATTCCTTGCATATTGTCTAAAACAGTTTCTCGATTGTAAGCTCTTGAATATTTTCCACCATCCATAAAGAAGCTATAGTCCTGCGGATAAGCTCCATATCCAATATTAAACGAGGAAATGGTGTAATCTTTTCCAGTATCGAGGGATTGGTCTGTAGGACTTGTAACTGTTAAAGGTAAGTTATCTTCTAAACGATAATAAGTCGTATAACCATAAATAAAATAACCAATAATCACACTAATCAGTATGATAAGAGGACTTAAAAAATAAAATAGTTTTCGTTTGAATGATGTTTTTCTTTTCATAATGAATTCCTTTGCTGAACAATAAATTTCTTTATCCATTATTATAACACGAGACGTTAAAACTACATAAAGGGATGAATTTCATTTCGTTGACAGTGCTTTCTATTTTGGTGTATAGTGGCTCTGTTATAAAGATTATTAGGAGGTTTTGTTATGGCAGAAGTAGAAAGCTTTACATTAAATCATAATAAAGTAATTGCACCCTATGTGCGTAAAATTACAGTAGAGGTTGGAGAAAAAGGAGATCGTATTACGAATTTCGATATTCGCTTTTTACAACCAAATAAGCAAGAAATGCCAACAGGTGTGATTCATACATTTGAACATTTATTAGCGGATTTATTAAGAGATAGAGTAGAAGGAATTATTGATATTTCTCCATTTGGATGTCGTACAGGATTCCATTTAATTACATGGGGAACTCCAAGTGCAGAAACAATTGCAGTTGCGCTAAAAGCAACCTTAGAACAAATTGTGAATGACATTCGTTTTGAAGATATTCAAGGAATTTCAGCTGTCCAATGTGGAAATTATAAAGATCATTCATTATTCGGTGCAAAAGAATACGCAAAACAAGTATTAGAACAAGGAATCAGCATCGACCCATTCGAAAGAAAAGTTATTTAATTGACGTAACCATTGTCGTGAAGTAGGGAGTGTAAACTCCAAACTTCACGTTTTTTAATATGGTTAAACATTTGAAAACTATTTTTTATTCCACTTTTTTCAAATGGCTATTAAAAATGAAAAAATAAAAAGGTCTTTTCTTTAATAGCATGGGTAATATTATCTGCAAAAGCAGATAATATTACAGGTAAATTCGAGACCAAGGCTCGAATTTTAGCCAAGAGACAGCGTAGCTGGCTACTGGCGTCCTAATGCTATTGAGGAAAGACCTTTTTATGAATGTGTTATTTTCGGTTTTGTTTTCCACTGTTTTTTCCTGTTGATGTGCGGTTTCTTTGTGCAAATGTTTGTTGAGCTGGTGTAGCACCTGCATTGTTCGTCTTCTTAACAGTATTAGTTGTATCTGGTAAGATAACAGAATTTCCTTGAGCTTCTAATTCTGCATCGATTTCAGCTTTTACTTTTGGACGAATGAATTGGTTTTGAATCCATGTTTGTAAAATAGCTGTCAATCCAGAAGTGAAGAAGTAAATCCCAATCCCAGCAGCTGTACCAACCGTGAACATTAACATCATCACTGGCATCATATATAGAGTCGCTTTAGCTTGAGATTTTTGCGTTTCATCCATATAGATTTGGCTAATATATCCTTGAATTAAATAAATAGCAGCAGTTGCAATCGCAATTGGTAAAAACGTGCTACCTAATGAAACTCCCATAAATGTACTATTAGAAATTTCTGGAGAGTATAAAATCGCATTATATAAAGCACTATAGACTGGCATTGTAACCAATACTGGAAGACATCCAGTAGCTAATCCACCTGTTAATGACACATTATTTAAACGATAAATGTCCATCGTATATTGTTGAACTTCCATACGTTGTTCTGGTGTTGGATTGTCCCCATAACGTTCGTTCATTTTGTCGATGTATGGTTTTAATAAGGCCATTTTTTCTTGGTTCATTAACATTGTTTTCATTTGCTTAAACATCGTTGGCATTAAAATAATACGAACAACAATTGAAACAATCATAATTGAAATGACATAGTTTCCACCGAATGCTGAAGCAATCCAGTTTAAAATGGTTTGAGTTGGTACTGCTAAATAATCATAGACAATTCCATATGGTTGATTAGTGGCTTTGTCGATTTGTACACATCCAGAAAGGAATAGTACAAGTAAGCTCGATAGAGCTGCTAATTGAACTTTTTTTGTTAATTTCATGAATCACATTCCTTTATTTTTTTCTGTCAAACACAATTATTTTACTTTATATTTCCTAGAATAGCAATGAAAATCAGTCGCAGTAGGATATTTCAGTTTATTTTTCATCATTAATAATAAATGGAGAATCCTTTATAAATGGGTTCATTTTCAATAATATCTAATGTCGATGTACGAATTTTTGCGTATGGAGAGGGAGGAGACGTTTTTACTCGGTCTACAAAGGCATAGGCTCTCTCAGGGGTATCCTGAACAATAATTTCAACGGAAGCATCGATTCTATTTTTTACCATTCCATTCATTTGTAATTGATCTGCTAAACGTTTTGTATAAAAACGAAATCCAACACCTTGCACAAGTCCCCAGACTCTAAGACGTAAAGTAATCATTTGAATTCCTCCTTTTTAACTATCCTATCAAAAATATATGAAATTTCAATGGATGAAGATAACAAGTTTTGAAAAAGTCTGGTATACTGTTGAAGAGAGGTGAAAGATATGTATTGTGTGATCCAGACAAAAGGGGTCGATGAACCTTGGTGGATGATGGATGATTGGAAAGAGATGATTGTTTTAGAAGAATCATGTTCCACTCTAGAAGAAGCAAAAGAATTATATAATCAATTAGTAGAAACATATACAGCTAAATATCAAAAGAAACGTGAGAAACATTTTTCTTGCGCATTTTGGGATGAAAATGAATGTGAATATTGTGAGTCCTGTGAGGATTGTTTGCAAATTTATTATGGAGTACTCATTTTAACACCAGAAGGAAAATTATATTCAGAAGGAGAGTAAAGTGGCTAAGCAAGAACAAAAAAGAAAAAGAAAATCTACAAAAAAGAAGACTGAGTCTACGATGTCCATTGAAATTGTAATGGCAATTTTGATTCTCATTCAATTTTTAGCCATTTTTAAATTAGGATTTTTAGGACGATTTTTTGCAAATAGTATTCGTTTTTTTGTAGGAGATTTATTTATTTATGCGGGGATTATTGGCATACTCGCTTCCATTGGCGTATTATTC
>CAMYBO010000130.1 GCA_947254045.1 uncultured Granulicatella sp.
AAACAATTGAAAAAATTATTTGAAGTAACAGAAGCTCCAGAATTGTTTAAAGAAAAATTAGAACGAGAAGACTTTTTAAGAAAACAACGTACTTTTGATAAGGGATCTATTCCTCATCAAATTCATCAAAAAGAATTCGAAGCCATTATTGAACGACAAGGTGTTTTTTATCCATTTTTATTAGAAAATAAAGATAAATTAGTTCAAATATTTGAATTTAAAATTCCATATTATGTTGGACCTCTAGCGAAAAATCAACAAAGTCCATTTGCTTGGGCGACTTATCATTCTGATGAACCCATTCGTCCGTGGAATTTTGAAGAAATTGTCGATACAAAAGTTGCTGCTGAAGAATTTATTCATCGTATGACAAACTATGATATTTACTTACCAGATCAAAAAGTATTGCCAAAACATAGTTACTTATATGAATTGTTTGCGGTCTATAATGAATTAACCAAAATTCAATTTGTGGATGATCAAGGAAAAGCTTCTTACTTTAATGCAAAAGCTAAGAAAGCAATTATTGATAATGTGTTTAAAAAAGAACGTAAAGTTACGGTTGAAAAACTAATGAACTATCTAAAAATTGCATATGCTGATTTTAGAATAGAAAAAATTGAAGGGTTAAGTAAAGAAACCAAAGCCTTCAATGCTTCATTAGGAACGTATCATGATTTGTTAAAATTAAAAGTGGATAAAGACTTTTTAGATAATGAAGCTAATCTACCGATCCTTGAAGATATTATTTTAACATTAACAATTTTTGAAGATCGAAAAATGATTCGAGAACGTTTAAGTCAGTATGCATCTTATTTTGATGAAAAAGTGATGAAACGATTGGAAAGACGCCACTATACTGGATGGGGAAGACTCTCAAAAAAATTAATTGATGGAATTAGAGATAATGGGAAAACAATCTTAGATTATTTGAAAGATGATCCTGCTGGAAATCGTAATTTCATGCAATTAATTCGAGATGATTATTTAACATTCAAGAAACAAATTGCAGAAGCTCAAGTAGTTGGAGAAGTAGATAGCTTAGTCGAACAAGTACAATCTCTTGCTGGAAGTCCCGCTATTAAAAAAGGCATTTTACAAACCATGAAAATTGTAGATGAACTTATTAAAATTATGGGATATAAACCAACTAGCATTGTCATTGAGATGGCTAGAGAAAATCAAACAACTGCTCAAGGATTGAAACAATCAAGAACAAGATTTAAGAAAGTGTCGGAAGGGTTGAAATTACTATCTAGTAAACTTCTAGAAGACCATAATATTACGAATAAAGAATTATTGAAGGAAAAACTATACTTGTATTGCTTGCAAAATGGTAAAGATATGTATGTTGATGAAGCGTTAGATATTCATCGTTTAAGTGATTATGATGTGGATCATATCGTTCCTCGTAGTTTTCTTCCAGATGATTCGATTGATAATAAAGTATTAGTTACTTCAAAATTGAATCGTGGAAAATCTGATGATGTTCCAAGTATAGAAGTTGTGAAGAGTATGGATGCTTACTGGAGAGTTTTATTAAATGCAAAATTAATGAGTGAATCTAAATATAATC
This sequence comes from uncultured Granulicatella sp., assembly GCA_947254045.1. Taxonomy (GTDB): domain Bacteria; phylum Bacillota; class Bacilli; order Lactobacillales; family Aerococcaceae; genus Granulicatella. Next base: position 1,577 of record CAMYBO010000130.1, read on the forward strand.
GATTAACAAAAGCACGTCATGGTGGAGTAACCGATAGAGATAAAGAAGGATTTATTCATCGACAATTAGTTGAAACTCGACAAATTACAAAACATATCGCAAGAATGTTAGATGAAAGATGGAATTCAAGTATAGATGAATCGGGTAAGAAAATCTATGAAGTGAAAATTGTAACCTTAAAATCTAGTTTAGTAGCTAATTTTAGAAAAATGTTTTCACTGCCAAAAATTCGCGATTTGAATCATTATCATCATGCGCATGATGCATATTTAAATGCGATAGTGGGAAATCTTTTAATTAAAAAATATCCAAAACTAGCTCCTGAATTTATTTACGGACAACATTTGCATCTAAGTCGTAGGTCGAATGAAGAAGAAAAAGCTACTAAAAAAGTAATGCTATATTCTAATGTATTAAACTTTTTACAAGATGATGGAGAACAGAAAGATTCTAAAGGAAATGTGATTTGGAATAAGGAACAACATATTGGAATGATTAAGAAAGTTATCTTTAATAACCAAGTAACTGTTGTGAAGAAAACGGAGATTCAGTCCGGTGGATTTGCCAATGAAACAGTTGAGAAAAAAGGAACTTCTGGTAAATTACTTCCACGTAAAAATGGATGGGATACCAATAAATATGGTGGAGTAAAAGGGGAAAATATTGCTTATTCTGTTCTGTTTGAATATGAAAAAGTTAAAGGTAAGAAACATATTAAAGTAAAAGATATTATTGGAGTATCGATTATGAATCAAAAACGATTTGAAGATAATCCTAATGCGTTCCTTGAAGAATCAGGCTATACAAATGTACAAGAAAATTCTATTTTGATTCTTCCTAAATATACTTTGTTTGAATTGGAAGATGGTAAACGACGTAGACTAGCGAGTCACCAAGAATTACAAAAAGCAAATGAATTTACAATATCTAAAGATTCCACACTATTGTTATATCATGCAATTCATAGAGATGATGAAGAAAACAAGGAACATCGTGAATATTTAGAACAGCATCGATCAGAATTTAAAGAGTTGTTTGGCTCCATTATTGTAAAATCTGAGAAATGGATTGTTAAGCCGACAGCAGTAGCTAAATTAAAGAAAATAATGGAGAAAAATTATGAAAAAGCTTCTATTGATGAACTTTCAACAGCCATTTTATCTCTATTAACGTTTACCCAAGCAGGAGCATCGGCAGCTTTTCAATTTTTTGGAGAACAAATCGATCGACAACGTTATACAACGGTTACGGAAATTTTAACAGGAACATTAATTTATCAATCAGTTACAGGATTTTATGAAACAAGAATAGATTTGAAACTAGAAAAGTAATATAATCTACCTGTTCATGTAAAATATCAAATATAAAAAATGGAATTATTCAGAACTGAAGTCTTGCTAGGACGAATAGTGCGATTACGAAACCACGCGGGAAATTTGAAGCGTGAGGTTTTAGAGCTGTGTTGTTCTGAATGGTTCCAAAATAAAGTTCTGCCATGCCCTGCCCCACGTCATAGTTTTAGAGCTGTGTTGTTCTGAATGGTTCCAAAATTTCCATTACTAAAATTCCTCCATCATCAGTGTTTTAGAGCTGTGTTGTTCTGAATGGTTCCAAAATAACGAAGTACGATTAAGAGATACACTCTTAGTTTTAGAGCTGTGTTGTTCTGAATGGTTCCAAAATAATTCTGTTGTTTTCGTTTTTCCAGTTGTTGTTTTAGAGCTGTGTTGTTCTGAATGGTTCCAAAATCCATTGAAATGTATCATCTACCATATTCATGTTTTAGAGCTGTGTTGTTCTGAATGGTTCCAAAATTATTCAATCAATTTATGAAATTACCTTTAAGTTTTAGAGCTGTGTTGTTCTGAATGGTTCCAAAATTGATAGTGTAAATACGCCTAGCATCTCAACGTTTTAGAGCTGTGTTGTTCTGAATGGTTCCAAAATTGACAATCTGTCACTATCGACGTGCCACTTGTTTTAGAGCTGTGTTGTTCTGAATGGTTCCAAAATTTCTGCAGTGTGTACATATTCATCTATTAAGTTTTAGAGCTGTGTTGTTCTGAATGGTTCCAAAATTACGTACGGACACGATGTTAAAACCGTTTAGTTTTAGAGCTGTGTTGTTCTGAATGGTTCCAAAATAGATAACAGATTTTATTAACTGTCAATTGTGTTTTAGAGCTGTGTTGTTCTGAATGGTTCCAAAATAGAAAGAGCTGCATTATATTCGATGGAGCAGTTTTAGAGCTGTGTTGTTCTGAATGGTTCCAAAATGTGATAGAGTACGATAGCTCGTTGTTCAAAGTTTTAGAGCTGTGTTGTTCTTTATAGTTTCAATTATAATTTATCTTGTATTTTGTAAGATATTAGAGTAAGGTATGTGTATAGTTCCAACGTATCTAAGAATTAACTTATTTCATTTTAAATTTTTAGAATGGTATATTTCTGAGTTTTTCTAAGAATTAAATCTAGAAAAGAGAATATAGGAAATGTTTTATAGTGTGTTGTTCTGAA
>CAMYBO010000131.1 GCA_947254045.1 uncultured Granulicatella sp.
AGATATAGACGTATCCATAGCTATCACCTATTAAAATATAAATTTAACAATTTGAATAATGCCTAGTTTTAAAAACTGTAAAAATAAAATTCCAAAGACAGCTGAAAAACCAAACATTCCAATTCTTATTCTATCGAAATAAGATAAATATGGTTCACACAATGCCTGAAGCCATTTAGCTAATTTAGTATTTTGGGCTTGTGGAAACCAAGTTAATACAACATAAATCGTAATTAATAATATATAAAGATCAATTGCCCGTAATAATAAACGGATTAATTGAAATAATAACATATCTTTCTCCTTAACTATTTAATAAATTTTAATAAGAAGAATACTCATCCTCAACAAAGGATCCTTGTACTTGGAAATTTGGTGGCGAACAAATATAAATATCTTCTCGAATTTGTTGAACATCTCCGTTAATAGCATAAGTAACCCCTACAACGAAGTCAATTACTCTTTTTGCATCAGTAACTTCCATTTTTCTAAAGTTAATGATCACTGCTTCACCTTTTAACAAAGTATCTGCCACACGTTCTGCTTCTGTATAAACCGTTGGTTCCATCACAAAAACTTTTGAAACTTTTTTATTTTGTTGTGCTTGTTGAAAACTAACAACATTAGAAGGAGTTCTTCGGTAATCTTGTACAGTTGACTGAAGATTTTCCTCTTCATACATTTCTTCATCGATTGGCTCATATCCATCATCTGGATCTAAAAATGTTTTAAATTGATTCCAAAACCCCATATTACTCCTCCTCTTCAAACCATGCGGTTCCTATTCTAATAAAATGGGCGCCTTCTTCAATCGCAATCGGATAATCTTGACTCATCCCCATGCTTAATTGCAATGGCTTTTCACTTCTGACCTCTTCAGAAATCTCTTTTAATTCATGAAAATAGTGACGAATTTCTTCTTCACTAGCTTCAAATGGCGCCATTGTCATAAAGCCAATGATGTCAATATTTGCATATCGTTTTACAACTTCAAACGCTTCAAATACTTCTGCTTTTGTAAAACCATGCTTCGATTCTTCGCCTGAAACGTTGACTTCTAAAAAACATTTCAATGGTGAATCTAATCGCTTTTCAATCTCTTCCATAATCGATAGACGATCAATCGCATGAAAATACTGAATTCGATTAACAATTTGCTTCACTTTTCTTTTTTGTAAAGGTCCAATCAAATGCCAAACAATATCTTCTTGTGGAAATGCAATTTGGCGTTCTAATAACTTCTCAACACGATTCTCCGCAAAATGCCGAAATCCAAGAGAATAAATTTCTTGGATTTCTTCATTCGTACGATTTTTAGTTACTATAATGGGACATACTTCTTGTACATCTCTAGAAACTTTATCGCATGATTGTTGAATGCGAGTGACAATTTGTTCTGCATTACTTTGAATCATAGTCATTAGTTTCTGTTTCTTCTTCTGAAGAATGGTGGTGTGTCTAAAGTATCATCAGATTCATATTTTGTTTCCACCGGCGCTTCAACGAAACTCTTTTGAGCAAATGGTGAATCTGTTTCTGTTGTTGTTTCACGAACACTTGCTTCACGACGGATATCCCAATCTCCAAAAATATCTTTTTCAGGTTGTTTTTCTTCAACTACTGTTTTTTTCTTTGGTGTTACTTGTTTTTCTTGGAATGTTTGAGGGTTATTTCCAATTTCTTTTGTTGATGTTGGAGTAGTTGGTGTTAATGTTGCGCGGCTAGTACGTGCTGTTGTTTTTTTTGAAGATTTGTGCTCTTCATCAATACCAGTCGCAATCACTGTTACAATTACTTCATCTCCAAGATTTTCATTAATAGATGTACCAAAGATAATGTTTACATCATTTGTTGCAGCTGCTGCTACGATATCAGAAGCATCTTGAGCTTCGAATAATGTTAAATCAGATCCACCGGTGATGTTTAATAAGATTTGTTCTGCTCCATCAATTGAAACTTCTAATAATGGAGAAGAAATAGCTTTTTTAGTGGCTTCTGCTGTACGGTTTTCACCACTAGCAACCCCAATCCCCATTAATGCAGATCCTTGATCTTTCATCACTGTTTTCACATCAGCAAAGTCTAAGTTTACATAACCAGGTGCAATAATTAAATCAGAAATACCTTGTACCCCTTGACGTAATACATTATCTGCTTCACGGAAAGCTTCTAACATCGGAGTCTTTTTATCAACGATTTCTAATAAACGGTTGTTTGAAATGGTTACTAATGTATCAACGTTAGCTTTCATTTGAGCAACACCTTCTGCTGCATAACGACCACGTTTTGGTCCTTCGAAACTAAATGGACGTGTCACAACCCCAACAGTTAATGCTCCTAATTCTTTTGCAATACGAGCTACGATTGGCGCTGCACCAGTACCAGTTCCTCCACCCATACCAGCTGTAACGAAAATTAAATCCGCACCTGATAAAGCTTCACGAATACGTTCTTCACTTTCTTCTGCTGCTTTTAAACCGATATCAGGTAATGAACCTGCTCCTAAACCTTTTGTTAATTTAGGTCCTAATTGAATTTTAGTTTCTGCTTTAGAATTTGCTAAAGCTTGTGTATCTGTATTGGCAACGATAAATTCAACGCCTTGTACGCCTTCAGCAATCATACGGTTCACAGCATTATTACCTGCTCCCCCTACACCAATGACTTTAATAACAGCGCCTTGTAAATTTGTATCAAATTCGAATTCCATTCTTTTTCCTCCTTAGATTCGTACTAGTCTATAAACATTTTGAAGAAGTTTTTCACTTTATCTCCAAAATTTTCTGATTCAGTTTCTTGTGTTACTTCCACTTCCACCTTTGGTTGTTCAACTGGTTGTGGAGTTGGTTCTACAACTGGACGGCTAGGGTTCGTTAGAGGTGTTACTCTCTTTTCAGTTGTTAATTTACCTTTTTGAGCAATACGATGCACATCATCTAATGATGCTGCGTATTGAATTAATCCCATACTTGTTGCATAAATTGGGTTTCTCATTCCTATTTGTTCAGGAATATAAGTTTTCACATTTACTCCAAAAATTTCTTGAGCTAATTCGAGTACACCTGCCATTGAAGATGCTCCTCCTGTTAAAACAATTCCTCCAGGTAAACTTAATGCATCTACTTGATCTAAAGCACGTTTAATTGTTTCAAAAATTTGAACTTCTCTTGCTTCAATAATTTCTGATAAATAATGTTCATCGACTTTAACAGGATTTTTCTTACCAATTGTCTCAACTGGGAAGAATTCTTCATCAGAAGTTTCCGTAGAAATAGCATAACCATATTCACGTTTGATACGCTCTGCATTTTCAAAACTTGCGTTCAAGATAACAGAAATATCTTTTGTTACGAAATCCCCACCTTCTTGGTCTACATATGAGAATTTTAACTGATTATCATGCATAACTGACGCACTTGTTTGTCCGCCACCCATATCAATTAGAATTGTACCAAACTCACGTTCACCTGCAGACATTGCTACTTGGCTAATAGCAAGCGGTTGAATCACCATTTCTTCAATATTTAATCCTGCTTTATCAATACAACGTTTGATATTATGAACAATTGTTTTTGGCCCAGTAATCATGCTTGCATATAATTCTAAACGAACCCCAATCATTCCACGAGGATCTTTAATTCCATCGAATCCATCTACGATAAATTCTTCTGGAATAACAGAAATAATTTCTCTTTCTGGTGCAACTGAACGAACTTTTGCTGCCGAAATCACATTATGAACATCAATATCCGTAATTTCACGGTTTTCACTTGAAACAGCAATCATACCATGACATGGTTCAATTGAAATTTGATTACTTGGGATTCCTACAATAACATCTTGAATTTGAATATTTGCTTTTTGTTCTGCTTGTTTAACGGCTTTTTTAATAGATTCAACAGTTTCGTCGATATCTACAATTACTCCCCGGCTTAGTCCTTGAGATTTTTCATTGCCGACTCCAATAATGTTTAATTGTCCACGAATATACTCTGCAACAACAACTTTAATTGAAGTGGTTCCAATATCTAAACTCACATAAATTCCTTGATTTTTCACGTTTATTGAAACCTCCTATTAATA
>CAMYBO010000132.1 GCA_947254045.1 uncultured Granulicatella sp.
ATCTTTCAATAATTCTAATTTCAATACAGAAATGCTTTCTTGAGATAATATGCTTTCTAATTCTTCTTTATATGAAACACCATCAAACAATTGTAATAATGATGCCCAACCCAATTCTTGGAATGTATCGATTAATTGCGTTTTCGATACCGTTCCTTCATTCGATAATACCGTTTGTAAAAAGCTTCTTGATTGTTTTTGAGCACTTGCTCGAATTAAAGTCGCAATATTTTCTAAATCAATCATTAGATTGACAAATTCTGTCACTTTATCATCTTGCAATTGACGTTCTAACATTCTTAAATGTTTAAAATAATACGTATCCATAAAAACATCCGCTGTTTCTAATCGCTCAAAATTTTCAAAATCTTCATAAGCTTCTCGAACAGCCTTCACCATAACGCTAGGAACATCTTGAGAATCTCTAGTTTCTACTAATTGTTTTAATGTTGCTAATGAATAACGACCAATGGGTACTAATAAATGTGAAAAATCTTTTTTGGCAAATTTTTCTTTTAATAAAACTTTTAAATTATGATACGTATAACGAATCGAAAAAATATCCAATAATTCAGGTGTAGGAGTTAATTCATATAATTCCTCATACTGTTGTTTTAAATGCTTCATTAATACTGCATCAAATTGTTTCGTTTGCAATAATTCATCTGCTTGAAAAGCATAAGCCGTTTTTTGTAAAACTTCTAAAGCTTGTTGTAACTCTTTTGAAGCTAATAAACTATTCATGACATCTTTTGAAAGTAATTGTTGTTCCAAAATACGAACAGTAGTATTGATTCCTGAATAAGCTAAATCATTCATTGAAATCCCTCCTATCTTTCAAAAGCTTTTTTAGCTAACTCTGGTGAGTATTCTTGTTTTAAATCCTTTAATAATGCATCAAATAAATAGTTGTATTCAATTCCTGATTGCTGTAAAACAAAGCCAACTTTTTGTTTTAAAGTCGTTTGGGCGACTTCAACTTCAGAAGCATTCGTTAATTGGTGAATATCTTCTTGTGATAATTGACTTGCTGTCGCTTCCCCTAATACTAAAGTAATCTTTTCTTGTTTAGGTAATTGAGCTACTGCCGATTGAATAAACTGTACTAATGTTACGCCACTCCATCCAGACATTAAGGAGTAAACTTCATCAAACACGCTATCGAGTAATCGTCTTTTTTCTTGTAAAATTTCTTTTTTACTCGCATTGACTAAAGATTGTTTTTCTTTATCCCAAAGTTGTTTTGCACGTTGTTTTAATTGAGTTTTTTTTGCCACTTCTTGTTCGGCTAGAGTTGCATTCATGACATTTGTACGTTCTTCTTCTTCTTTAGTAGCAACAGCCAATTGATGTGAGAAATCTTCTTCGACTTCTTTTAATACTTGTTGTTTTAGTTGCTCTAAATCTTTCAAACGTTCCAACTCCTAACCTAATTGATTGATAATTAAGAATGAAGCCAATAATCCTAAGATTGCATAAGTTTCAACCATGGCTGCAAAGATAATCCCTTTAGTAGATTCTTCTGGTTTTTTCGCTAAAATTTGAACACCAGCCGCTGCTACTTTCCCTTGAGCAATACCAGATAATAAACCTGTGAATGCAATTGGTAAAGCTGCCATTAATAAGTATAAACCAGAGCTTAAAGGCATTGTTGCGCTCATTTTTTGCATAATGAAGAATGCAATAATGAATCCATAAATCCCTTGAGTACCAGGTAATAATTGTAAAATTAACGCTCGAACGAATTTTTCAGGTTGTTCTTTAATTAAAGCTGCTGCAGCTTCCCCTGCAATCCCTACACCTTTTGAAGAACCAATTCCTGAAAAAATACTTGCTACAGCCATTCCTAATGCTGCGAAAATAAAACCTCCAGAATTTTCAGTAAAAAATGTTAACCAGTTTGTCATAATAAATCTTCCTCCATCTTATTGATTTGATTTTTGTTTTGTTTCAATATATTTTTCATACGTTTTAAATGGTTTTAAAGCTCTTCCGCCACCTTCATAGAATTTACCAAAGAATTCTACAAACTGTAATCTTAATCCATGAACATATGCTCCTAAAAATGTTAGGAAAATATTTAGCCCATGAAGCGCAATTAACAGAAGAATTCCTACTGTAACTCTTGCTACTGGTGGTAAGAAAGTCACTAACATGTTGAACGCTGCTGCAATACTACCGCCTGATACTGCTAAAGCCATCAAACGAGTATAGCTGACAACATCTCCAACATAACCACTAATCCCATATAAGTTATATAACCCACTTGCCAAGCCCGCAAATTTATTCGAACTTGTCAACATAGATACGATAACAATTAGTACCGCTGCAATAATCGCTAGATATGATCCAACGGTTGCAAGAACCGGTATATTTAAAATCATCGAACCTACTAAATATAAAATTAAGCCAAAAATAATCGCTAACCATCCAATATGAGTCGTATACGCATTGGCATAATCTTTTTTCTTCCAATTACTATAAGCCCCAATAAATAGACCTACAATAATTTGAATAACCCCAAAAATGATTGATAAAATCATAATTGTCGTTAAATCTTTTGACAGTGATAATGGTTGGAATGGCATATCCACTCCAAAGAATGAACCAAAGATAATTCCCCAAATAACTGTCGGATAACTTAATAAATGGAAGAACATTAAATTACGTTTCATTCCTTTATCTAATACAAACAGTTTTAACGCAAGGAATGTTGCTAACCATAATACAAGTCCATATCCAATATCCGCAGACATCATTCCAAAGAATACAAGATAAAACGGTGCTGTAAATGGCGTTGGATCTACCTCTCCATATTTTGGCAAACCATACATCTCAATCATCATTTCAAATGGTTTGATAAGCGAATGGTTTTTCAAAACAGTTGGTGCTTCTTCATATTCTTCTGGATCAATTTCCAATTCTACCACTGTCACTTGAGAAGCAATTCCATAATCTTCAATTTGTTGTTTAGCTTGTTCCACCACATCATCACATAAATAACCATATAAGCAGAACAAATGCTCTCCTGAATACAATTGCTCTTTTGCAATTTCCTTTTGCCATTCATTAAACGCAAATTCGCAATACAATTTTAATTGTCTAACAAGATCGTCTTGTTGTTGCATTTCTTGTACTAAAGAATTTTTAGCTTCTTTTAATTGCTTTTGACGTTCTAAATTCAATTGCAATTCTTCTTTAGGGCTATGGTCAAATGGATACCATGTCACACTAAAATTCACTTTTGCTAATTCTTCTTTAGCTTCTTGTTGATGTTTTCTTGAATAAGTTACAAATACTCCAACTTCTTCTCTCGTATGATACACTTCCTGAATGACAATCCACTGACTCTCTTTAAGACTTTCTAAATAACGATTATCCGTTGTTTGAGGAATCGTCCCCATTTTTGTCTTCGTAAATGGTTGCTTGAAGATTTCCTTTGGATGGAAGTCTAAATTTCCCCATTTTCGAAGTAGAGTTTCAGTTTCAATGAGTTCTGCGTTTTTCTCTTCAAATTTTTGTAATTGTACTCGATACTTTTCAACACTTTCAATTAATTCTTGATAATCCCAATTTGAAACGGTTTGTTGAAGTTCTTCAATGGTAAACGTTTCTTTCTTAGTTTTCAATTTTTTCATGAGCGAAGGTGTTTTGAGATATTTTTCTAAAAAGCGTATATCTTCTTGTAATCGATCTACTTTACTTTCTAACTCTTGAAGATTTTTTTGATTCGAAGGTTTTGATTCTTCTAACATGGATTGCCCTTGGCTTAAGGAAATGAATTCTAATGATTGTAATTCTTGAACCGCGTCCATCAATTGGTTTTGAATACGATTTGGTGCAATAAACATCAATTTTTTCATTTTAGCAATTGCCATATCGTTTTAACACCTCCTTAATTGTTTCCTGAACCAATTCTTGTCGATTGGCTTCAAATACTTGTTGTATTTGTTGAATTTCTTCTTTTTGAAGAGATGCTAATTCTTCTTGGAAATCCAATTTCTTTTGAGAATATTTATCC
>CAMYBO010000133.1 GCA_947254045.1 uncultured Granulicatella sp.
GGCTAATATGGAGAAAAATAAAAAGATTCATGATTAATGATAAATGAAGACTTTTGCGAATGCAAAAGTCTTTTTTAATGTTCTGGTTTTGAGATTGAAGAAACATTAGAAAACTTATGTTTAAATTAAAAAAGGAATTAACAAATATTGAAAAAGTGATATTCTATAGACAAAATTTTGGGGGGTGAAAAAGAAATGGAGGAATTAAAATGCAAAATTTGATAACAAAAGAAACTAAAGATGATTCCATGGTTGTTGATAGGTATTTTAGGGAGTTTACTAACATTGGGAATCCCTTATTTAGTACAGTCATTCTTAGATAACGGAGATGGAAAAATTATTTTTCAAAATATTATACTTATTGTTGCACTTCTGTTTTTACAGTTATTATTATCATTCAGTGCCCATTATGGATTGTTAAAAATTGGGGAAAATATTGTACTTGATTTTCGTATGAAAGCTTATGAGAGTGTTCTTTATAACGAACAAGAATCTCAAAAAAGAAGTGGAGAATCAGCTGGTGAAATTATTGAAGTAAGTAAAAATTAAAAAACTTTATCGTTTTCCAATTGCCAACTTTTTTCAAAGTATAGTAATGATAGTCGGTGTTTTAATCTTCTTATTTATTCTAAATTGGAAATTATCTGTCGTAATTTTATTAGGAATTCCTTTAATCTTTTTAGTCTTAAATCCAATGAGTAAACTGCTTTTGAATATTAGTCAATCTGAACAAAAAGTAACTATCAAAGTGATTGGACAATTAGGAGAGTACTTTAGAAATCGAATCTTCTTTTTAGCAAATAATGCTACAGATCAAAGTAAACAAAAAATGAAAGAGTCATTTATGGAATTATACCAACAATCTGTAAAATTAGGATTTTTTGAAGAGTTGATGCAGCCGTTTTCTTTATTTTTAGTAACGATTGTATTAAGTTTCATTTTCCTATTTGGTGGCTTATTACTTTCTAGTGGTGAGATGACGATTGGAACATTTATTTCATTCTTAATTTACATCTTTATGTTATTAACACCTGCAAGTTCTGTCGGTAGTTTTTTAGGCGAATTATCTAAATTACAAGGGTCAATGAGTGATTTATTAGAACTAATTCGCAAACCTATTACAGTTCAGGAAAATACTGGAGATGTGGTTGTTTTATCAAATGCAACGATTCAATTATCAGATGTTTCATTTAGTTATGAGGAAACAGAAGTATTAAATCATATATCAATGGAAATTCATTCTGGTTCAACTGTAGCGATTGTTGGCCCATCAGGAGCAGGTAAGAGTACATTGTTAAGTCTTTTATTAGGAATGATACAACCAACTAATGGACAAGTTTCCATCGATTCGATTGATTTAAGGAGAGTAAATCTTCAAGAATATAGAAATCAAATTGGCTATCTTGCACAAAATGAAACATTATTAGCAGGAACAATTTTAGATAATTTAACGTGGGGATTGAAGGAAACGGTCAGCCAAGATACTATTGAACATGCTTTGAAAAAATGCGGAAATCTATGATTTTGTAACTGCATTATCACAAGGAATTCATAAAAATGTATCAGAATTAGGGGATAATTTTTCAGGAGGGCAACAGCAACGGTTGGCATTTGCTCGTATTTTACTAAGAAATCCAAAATTAATTTTTTTAGATGAAGCAACTTCTTCATTGGACAGTATTTTAGAACATAAGATTATTCAAACCTTAGAAAATGAATATCATCATCTAACAAAAGTTATGATTGCTCATCGATTATCGACGGTTCAAGATGCTACTCAAATTTATTTCCTTGAAGATGGAAAAATTACTAGAGCAGGAATTCATTCTGAATTATTAGAATCACATCCTCACTATCAAGAATTTGTAAAAAACAAATGATCCATCAATAGTAAGTATATATAAGTCTAGTGCAAATGGTGATGTTATTACAACTGCACTAGACTTTTTATTATGTTACATTTGAATCGTTTGACAAAATAAGTTTTATACGTATGATATTTAATGCAATGAGATAGAAAGCTGGTTATCTTTTAATAGGATGTAGAGGTGAAAGTATGTTGAAATCATATCCTGCAATATTTCATAAGGAAGATGATGGTAGAATTTCCTGAATTTCATGGTGGAACACAGGGAGATTTTCTTGAAGAATCTATGAAAAATGCGAAAGAAATGTTAGAGAGTATTTTGACATTATATATCGATGAGGGAAAGGAGTTACCAATTCCAACAGATATTAATACTTTAACAGTAGAAAATGGATTTGTAAGCATGATTCTTGCTGATCCAACTCTGAAGTGAGTGCAAAAGTCTTTTTAACGTTTTCTCTCTATGACAAAGCAAATAGGTGGTTGGTTTTGTTGGTTTATAAATTGATACTGCAACGCTGTCCATTCATGTTGATCTAATGTCGGAAGGAAATTTTGTAATTGAGATAATTCTGTATCTCCACCTTCATGTCCCCAATAACAAACCAATACGATGCGACCGCCAATCGTCAATAGTTCCATAATAGATTTAATCGCACGAATGGTTGAGTCGGGTGTAGTAATAATTGATTTATCACTTCCAGGTAAATATCCTAAATTAAAGATAGCTGCTTGAATCGGTTGTTGAACATAAGTAGATAGATTTGCATGGGAGTCACAAATCAGCTGAATATTTTCTTTTTTGTCTAATGTTTGAATTTTTTCACTTGTTCGAATTAGTGCTTCTTCTTGAATATCAAAAGCGAAGACTTTTCCTTCATTTTGAACCAGTTTTGAAAGAAAAATGGTGTCATTTCCATTTCCCATTGTTGCATCTATCACGAAGTCTCCTGGCTTGATACATTCTTGTAACATGGAATGGCTGAATTTTTGGGCGTTTTGAATCATTTGTTAGAACTCCTTTACCAAATCTTTAACATTTATTACAAAAGCTTTACGGTTGTTAAAAGTATACAACGAATGCAGTGTTCGTGCAACGTTCCCCTATGAATCAAAAAAGTTTCTCCTATAATGGATAATGAATGAAGTAGGAGGAATCGAGAAATGTTAGAAAGTAGAAATGCAAGACTGTTAAGAATAAAAAAAGAAAAACAATCACAAAAAGTACAAATGATGAATCAATCTTTAAAAAAATCATTAATCGTAGTAGGAACAACTGCCTGTGTGGGATTATATGTTTCTCCTGTGGATCAATTATTATCCGCTAATTTTAGTGTAGTAGAAGCTTCAACAGCTGCCACTCAATTTTTACGTAATATTATTCCTGCAGCGCAAAATGTTGCGAGAGGAAAAGATATTTATACTTCTGTTATGATTGCTCAAGCTGCTCTTGAATCAGGTTGGGGCACAAGTGCGTTATCTAAAGCACCAAACCACAATTTATTTGGTGTAAAAGGAAGCTATAATGGACAATCTGTCAATATGCAGACATTAGAAGATAGTGGTGGACAAAATTACTATAGTATTCAAGCAAACTTTAGAAAGTATCCATCTTATCAAGAATCATTAGAAGATTATGTCGATAAAATTGTGAATGGAATTTCTGGGGCACCATTATTTTATTCTGGAGCTTGGAAGAGTAAAACCAATAGTTATCAAGATGCTACAGCATATTTAACGGGTCGTTATGCAACCGATACAGCTTACGGTTCTAAATTAAATCGAATTATTGAACAATTTGGATTAACAAAATATGATACAGAAACTGCTGTAAATATGGCAGAAGAAATTGCGAATAATCAAACTACAGAATCTAGTGGAGATGGCTATACAGTTGTCAGTGGGGATAGCTTGTATGCGATTGCTCGTAAAACAGGAACAAGTATTCAAGATTTACTAAGCTTAAATGGATTGAATTTAAACTCAATTATTCATCCAGGACAAGTTTTAGCATTATCTTCAAAATCAGTATCTAATGAAACAAAACAAGAAGAAAGTGCTCCTAAAGAAGAAACAAAATCAACAGAATCATCTACAACAACTTCTTCTGGAAGTTATACAGTTGTCAGTGGAGATGGATTATAT
>CAMYBO010000134.1 GCA_947254045.1 uncultured Granulicatella sp.
GCCCCCTACAGGGCTCGAACCTGTGACCCATAGATTAAGAGTCTACTGCTCTACCAACTGAGCTAAGGAGGCATTGATTACTTTTTTAGTATAGCACTTTGAAGTGAAAATGCAATCGTTTTTAGGATTTTTTTCAAAAAATACTAAAAAAAATAGTTATTCAGTATCGTTTATGGTAAAATTATTGCGTATGACAATCAAGGAGTATTCTTTTTAGCGTGCTTACTTTAGAAATACAAGAAGGTGATGATTCGTCTGTTTGTATTTCTAAAAGTAGGTTTAAAAGATACTCTTAAAATAATAGAAAAGGAGAATCGATATGTCAGAGAAAAAAGTATATAGCTATGAATGGGGCGGAAGACTTTTACAAGTTGAAATCGGCCAATTAGCGAAACAAGCAAACGGTGCTGTATTAGTTCGTTATGGAGATACAGTTGTATTAACAGCAGCCGTTGGTACAAAACAAGCAAAGGATACAGATTTCTTCCCATTAACAGTTAACTATGAAGAAAAAATGTATGCAGCAGGTAAAATTCCTGGAGGATTTATTAAACGTGAAGGACGTCCAAGTGAGCATGCAACATTAACAGCTCGTTTAATTGACCGTCCAATTCGTCCAATGTTTGCGGAAGGTTTCCGTAATGAAGTTCAAATTACAAATACAGTAATGTCTGTAGATCCAAACTGTCCACCAGAAATGGCTGCAATGTTTGGTTCAAGTTTAGCATTATGTATTTCAGATATTCCATTTGATGGTCCAATTGCTGGGGTAGATGTTGGTCGTGTAAATGGAGAATACGTGATTAACCCTACAACTGAACAAGCTGAATTATCAGATATCGAATTATCTGTAGCGGGTACTGCAACTGCAATTAACATGGTAGAAAGCTCTGCTAAAGAAGTGAGCGAAGAAGATATGTTAGGAGCATTATTATTTGGTCACGAAGAAATTAAAAAATTAGTAGCTTTCCAACAACAAATTGCCCAAGAAATTGGAAAAGAAAAAATGGAAGTAACATTGCTATCATTTGATCCAGAAATCGAAAAACAAGTGAAAGACTTATTCAGTCAAGCAATGATTAATGCAATCCAAACTGAAGAAAAATTAGCTCGTGAAGAAAATATTGAAAAAGTTAAAGAAACTGCCTTAGAACATTTTGAAGCTGTTTTAGAAGAAAATGATGAAAAAGCAGGTTTATTAAAACAAGTTTCTCAATTAGTCGATAATCTTGAAAAAGACGAAGTACGTCGTTTAATTACAGAAGAAAAAGTACGTCCTGATGGTCGTAAAATTGACGAAATTCGTCCATTGTCTTCAGAAATTGACTTATTACCACGTGTTCATGGTTCAGGTTTATTTACTCGTGGACAAACTCAAGCATTAACTTCAGCAACATTAGCACCTTTAGGAGAATATCAAATCATTGATGGTTTAGGAATTGAAGAAGGTAAACGATTCATCCACCACTACAATTTCCCTCAATTCTCAGTAGGTTCAGTAGGTCGTGCTGGTAGCCCAGGTCGTCGTGAAATTGGTCACGGTGCTTTAGGGGAACGTGCATTGAAACAAGTGATTCCAACTCCAGAAGATTTCCCTTATACAATTCGTCTTGTATCAGAAGTTTTAGAATCAAATGGTTCATCTTCTCAAGCAAGTATTTGTGCGGGAACATTAGCATTAATGGCAGCAGGTGTTCCAATTAAAGCTCCTGTAGCTGGTATTGCGATGGGATTAATTTCTGATGGTACAAACTATACAGTATTAACAGATATCCAAGGGTTAGAAGACCACTTAGGAGATATGGACTTTAAAGTTGCTGGTACAACAACTGGTATTACAGCTTTACAAATGGATATTAAAATCCAAGGAATTACAGAACAAATTTTACGTGAAGCATTAACACAAGCGAAAAAAGCTCGTTTTGAAATTTTAGAAGAATTAACTTCTACGATTGCTGAACCTCGTAAAGAGTTAAGCCCATATGCACCTAAGATTGAAATGATTTCTATTCACCCAGATAAAATTAAAGTAGTCATCGGTCGTGGTGGAGAAACAATCAATAGCATTATTGATGAAACAGGCGTTAAAATTGATATCGATCAAGAAGGTCATGTATCAATCGCTTCAACAGATGCTGCAATGATTCAACGTGCAAAAGAAATTATTGAAGATTTAACACGTGAAATCGAAGCTGGGCAAGTTTATGAAGGAACTGTTCGCCGTATTGAAAAATTCGGAGCTTTTGTTGAAATCGCAAAAGGAAAAGATGGATTAGTTCACATCTCTGAATTAGCGCATGAACGTGTAGCGAAAGTAGAAGATGTATTAGCCATCGGAGATAAAGTAAAAGTAAAAGTTACTGAAATTGATGGACAAGGTCGTATCAACTTATCTCGTAAAGCATTAATCGAAAAAGAAGCTTAATCATTCATGAAATGAGGCTAGGAAAGAACCTAGTCTCATTTTTTATTTCCAAGAAAAAATATGAAAAAAAAAAAAAAAAAACGTAAATATGGTATTCTAGAATAAGAATATAAACAAGTTGGTAAGATAAAATACAACAAATAAATAAGATGAGGTGAACTATGAGTTCAATTAAAATAATAGCGCTAGGAGGCGTTCGAGAAAACGGCAAGAGTTTATATGCCGTTGAAGTAGATGAAGATATTTTCGTCTTAGATTGTGGATTGGTTTATCCAGAAGACGAATTATTAGGAATTGATGTCGTGATTCCAGATTTTACTTATTTAGAAGAAAACAAAGATCGGATTGCAGGTGTATTTTTAACCCATGGTCATGCGGATGCAGTAGGAGCTCTTCCTTATTTTCTAAAAAATATTCAAGCACCAGTTTTTGGGACAGAATTAACGATTGCTTTAGCAAAATATTATGTAGAGTCTTCTAAACAAGTAAAAGGGTT
Source organism: uncultured Granulicatella sp. (assembly GCA_947254045.1). Taxonomy (GTDB): domain Bacteria; phylum Bacillota; class Bacilli; order Lactobacillales; family Aerococcaceae; genus Granulicatella. The sequence goes on from CAMYBO010000134.1 coordinate 2,922, forward strand.
CGATGATTATCATGTTGTCACTGAAAATACAGAGATTGATTTTGAGTCTGTAACAGTGAAGTTTTTCAAAACGACTCATACGATTCCAGATTCAGTAGCAATTGTTTTGAAAACATCAGAAGGTAGTATTGTTTATACTGGAGACTTCAAGTTTGATCAAAGTGCTGCGGTTGGCTATCAAAGTAATTTTGGACGCATTACGGATATTGGTGAAGAATATGTCTTAGCCTTATTAAGTGATTCTAGTGATGCTGAAAGTTATGAGGAAAATGTTAGTGACCGTAAAATCGAAGCTAGTATTTTAGATACATTTAGAGATGCAACGGGTCGTATTATTGTAGCTTGTGTGGCAAGTAATATTTTACGTATTCAACAAGTCTTTAATGCAGCTTATGAATCAGGACGCAAGATTTTCTTAACAGGTGCGGGATTAGAAGAGATTGTTAATATTGCATTGAAATTAAATAAATTAATGGTTCCTTCAAAAGATTTATTCGTAACTGCACGTGAATTAAAACGTTTAGCAGATGATGAAATCGTTGTGTTAGAAACTGGAAACGTGGGCGAACCGATTAAAGCTTTACAAAAAATGGCACAAGGTCGTCACCGCCAAGTGAATTTACATCAAGGGGATTTAGTTTATATTGCGACAACTCCTTCGACTGCAATGGAAACAGCAATTGCTCGTACAAAAGATATGATTTATCGTGCGGAAGCTGAAGTCGTTGAAATGGCACATAATGCAAAAGCGAGTGGACACGCCACTCCAAATGATTTAAAACTAATGATGAATTTATTACAACCAACATTCTTCATTCCGGTTCAAGGGGAATATCGTAGCTTATTAGCTCATGCTGAATTAGCGCACGAATTAGGCATTCCATATTCTAATATTTTCATTCCTGGTAAAGGGGATGTCATTGAATTTTCAAATGGTAGAATGACAGCTACTGGCCAAGTTCAAGCGGGAAATGTTTTAGTAGATGGAATTGGTGTTGGTGATATTGGCAATATCGTATTAAAAGATCGTAAAATTTTATCAGAAGATGGAATTTTCGTAGTCGTTGTAACGATTTCTAGACG
>CAMYBO010000135.1 GCA_947254045.1 uncultured Granulicatella sp.
TAGTGATTCCTTTTTATAATGAGGAAAGAATGATTGAAAAAATGTACAGTGAATTAGTTCATGTATTAAATCAACAAACAAAAGAAGAATTTGAAATTATTTTAATTGATGATGGTAGTAAAGATAAAACTTTTGAAAAAATATTAGAAATTGCCGAGAGAGATGAAAGAGTTCGTTATTTAAGCTTTAGTCGTAATTTTGGAAAAGAAGCGGGAACAATTGCTGGATTACAATATGCAACAGGTGAAGCAGTGATATTAATGGATGGAGATTTACAACATCCACCTGCACTCGTTCCTCAAATGATTGAAGCTTATCGAGAAGGATATGATGTTGTTAGTGGTCGTAGAACAAGAACGGGTGAAAGTCAATTTCGTACCTTTTTAGCCAATCATTTTTATAAATTAGCGAATCGACTAATGGATACACGTTTAACGGATGGAATTTCTGAGTTCCGTTTATTTAGTCGAAAAGCTGTACGAGCGATTTTATCATTGAATGAATATAATCGTTTTTCAAAAGGGCTGTTTTCATGGATTGGTTTCAGGGAAAAAGTCATTGAATATGAAAACCATGTTCGAGAAATTGGAGAAACAAAATATTCGTTAAAATTCTCATGGAATTATGCCATTCAAGGGATTTTATCGTTTAATGATAAGCCGTTACGTGCGTGTATTAATTTGGGATTAGGTTGTTTATTACTATCGGCGCTTTATATTGTGTGGATGTTCATTAAATACATCATTGACCCAACTTCTTTAGTAAGTGGTTATTTCACAACGATTTTTGCAGTTGTCTTACTAGGGGGAATTCAATTAATTTCGATTGGAGTTTTAGGAGAATATATCGGGAAAATTTATTATGAAGTGAAAAAACGTCCTCACTATTTAGTGGATAAAACGAATTTTGAGGAGGAGAAAGATGAGTAAAAAGAAAATAGTTTACTTAGCAAGCTTCTTCCTACCAATTGGCATTATGCTTGTTTCGTGGATGATTAATGGATTTTTCCCATTTGGTGCAAAATCATTGATGGCAGTAGACTTTAATGCGCAATATATTGGTTTATATGCTTATTTGAAACATTTCTTTTTAAATGGCGATTGGAATAGCTTTTTCTATTCCTTTTCAAAATCGATTGGTGGAGGAATGCTTGGAATTTGGGGATTTAATTTAATTAGTCCATTTAATTTATTGTATTTCTTCTTTTCAGAACAAAATTTTCAGTGGGCAGTTATGTTAACCATTGGTCTTCGATATGGAGTGATGGGACTTACTTGGACACATTTTTTTGTGAAGCGATATCATGGTTTAGAGAAAAATCCAGCATTTCTTCCTATATTTGGCAGTCTATATGCTTTGAATGGTTTTAATGTCAGTTATCAAATGAACCCTATTTTTTATGATGGGATGATTATGTTGCCACTTGTATTAATGGGTGTAGAAGAAGTATTGGATAGAATAGGTGCCAAACGATATGTTCTGTTGTTAGCTTTAACTTTATTACTCCATTTTTACATGGGATATATGATTTGTATTTTTGTAGTCATCTATGCCTTGTTTTATTTATTCAAATCAAAAGATAGTACGTTCAAACAAAGATTCCTTCAATTACTTCAACTAGGCTTGTATTCGATTTTAGCAGTAGGATTAGTAGCGTTTATTATTGTTCCAATTTTGATGAGTTTAGTTTCTACAAAAGGTGGACTAGAAAGTAAATTATTATTTGAATGGAAATTACAAATTGATCCTCTAGATATTTTTTCAAAATTATTTTTAGGAGCATTTGATAATTCTTCATGGCCAGCAGGTCCAAATTTACCAAATATTTATGTAGGCTCACTAGGAATGATAGGAACAGTTTATTATTTCTTAAGTTCAAACATTCAAAAAAGAGAGAAAATCGCTTCTTTAGGAGTCTTAATCATTTTTATCCTATCTTGCATTCATGAATTTACGAGTAAATTATGGCATATGGGACAAAATCCAGCAGGATTCTTCTATCGATTCTCTTGGATAATGGCATTTTTCTTCGTTTATCTAGCTTATTTATCCTTAAGAGAAGTTGAGCAATTAAATTGGAAAAAATCATTAGTCGTCGCTGGAGTCATGATTTTGATTTTCATTTTAGTGATGACAAGACAATACTCTTTCTTAATTGTTCCACAAAAAATTGCAACATTGGCTTTAATTTTTGTGATGTTATCGATTTTAGTATGGCCTCAAATAAATAAAAGATGGGCATTTTTGGCAGCAGTGACTGCGATTGAATTAATGATGAATGCAACGATTGTTCAATCGAGAGTGGGTTATACGGATGCGTATAAATATCAAGATGCGGTGAAACAATTACAAATAGCAGTAGCTCCAATTCGCCCAAATGAGAAGGAATTTTATCGTATTCAAGGAAGTTTTCATTTAAGTAAGAATGATCCATTTATGGCGGATTACCCAGGAATGTCCGTTTTTAGTTCTAACTTGGAAAATTCAACAAGAGATTTATTTGAACAATTAGGCAATACTGGTATTAATGCAACGACTTACTATTATGGAACACCATTAAGTGATGCATTATTTAGTTTGAAATATTGGATGACACCAAAGCCAGTCTATACGAAGGATTACCCAGATACAACTAAGATGTATGTATTTGGAAAATATGCAACTCGTTTAGATATTACAGAAAATACTCCTGTAGTTTATGAAGAGGAGAGAACAGAAGTATTTCAAATTCCACAAACTCTTCCAATAGCATTTGGAGTGAATGAAAAACTAGCTTCGTTAGAATTAAGAATGAATCAACCAATTCAAAACTATAATAAAATTACAGCAGCTCAATTAGGAGAAGGTGTTAAATATTTGGATATGTTAGCAGCAAATGATATTACGACAGATAATTTTCAAGCAACCGATCGAACAGAAACGTATCGTAGAGAGGATTCAACTAAACCAGCTAGTATCACATATCATTTAACGCCTCAAACAGATGAAGAATATTGGGTTACATTACCAACACGTTTTTCAAGAACGGATACAAATCTGATTCGAATTTTTCTGAATGGAGAGGAATATCATTTCTTAAATAATTATCAAGCGACCCAATTAGTCAATATTGCTTCGCAATCAATGGATAAGCCAATTGAATTTAAAATTGAAGTGAATACAGATGAAGAATATACTTTTACTGGCGTTCGATTTGCAAAAACATATCGTTCGGTGGCCAATCAATTTATTCAAGAACGCCAAAATCAAGCGATACAGTTAACACATTGGGACAATTCTCATATTCAAGGCACAGTTACCATTACAGATGATAGTAGTGTCATGTTTACTTCTATTCCATACGATAAAGGATGGAATGTAAAAGTTGATGGAAAAGTTGTTGAAACGAGAAAAATTTGGAATAGTTTATTAGGTTTTGAGATTAGCAATGGAGAACATACGATTGAATTAAGTTTCATTCCAGAAGGATGGAAGATAGGAGTATGGATTTCTATTGTATCATTTATTGTATTCTTTGGTTTGATTTACAAAAAGTGGATTTAGTTTTTTTAGAATAAGACTTCTATTGGTTAGATAGTTAACTGATAGGAGTCTTTTTCAAGTATAGTTTTCTATAGTATTTATTTAGAGAAAATATGAAATCATACTTTTGTCCCATTGTCGTAGGATGAGAATATGCTATAATTTTCCTAAGAGAGTTGATAAAGGAGAAGTCTTATGAAAAAACATATTATTCAAGCTATTAAGTTATTTTTCTTTGTAGCCGTCAGTTCAAGAGTTTTTGTAAGAATGCATAGTTCTGCAGAAATGTTTTTATTTCTTTTATTATGCTATGGAATATTTTTCTATGTACTATTCCGAAAAGAAATGAATCCACCAAATTGGAAAACATACCTACATAAGGAAAAAGAATTACAAGGTCCATCAGAAAAGCAACAAGAGATTTATAATAAGGCAGGTCTAACAGAAAGCGATGTAGCCTTTTTTAGAGAAAA
>CAMYBO010000136.1 GCA_947254045.1 uncultured Granulicatella sp.
CTGAAAAATTCATTATTAAAGTTCAAAAAAATGAAAAAACATAATCTAGAAGATGAAATAGCAAATGATGATAAAAAATTTATTAAAATATGGATAGAAATAGTTGTTAAATTCATAAAAACATGGTAACCTAACTTAATGAGAGGAGTGTATACGTTTGCTAGGATACTAGTGAGGGTACAATCCTTAATAAAAAATTTTTATATTTAAAAGGAGTTTTTTTCATGGAAAAGAAAGAATATCACGTAATTGCAGAAACAGGAATTCACGCTCGTCCAGCGACATTATTAGTTCAAACAGCTAGCAAATTTGCTTCAGATATTCAATTAGAATACAAAGGTAAATCTGTTAACTTAAAATCAATCATGGGCGTTATGTCATTAGGTGTTGGTCAAGGTGCTGATGTAGTTATTACAGCTGAAGGTGACGATGCAGCAGACGCAATTGCTGGAATCGATGAAACAATGAAAAAAGAAGGATTAGCTGAGTAATATGAAACCAACTTTACATGGTATTGCGGCCAGTGATGGTATTGCAATCGCAAAAGTTTATACATTAACTGAACCAGATTTAAGCTTTACAAAAGTTAGTGTAGAAGACACAGATAATGAAATTTCTCGTTTAGAAGCAGCTTTAGCAGTTTCAACAAAAGAGATTGAATTAATCAAAGAAACAGCATTAAAAAATCTTGGAGAAGAAGAAGCTCAAGTATTTGAAGCTCACTTAATGGTTTTAAGTGACCCTGAATTAGTAGGTCAAGTAAAAGATGCGATTACTTCTCAAAAAGTTAATGCTGAACATGCGTTAAAAGAAGTTTCAGATATGTTCATTAGCATTTTTGCTGGAATGGAAGATAATCCATACATGCAAGAACGTGCAACAGATATTCGTGACGTATCAAAACGTATTTTAGCGAATTTATTAGGTGTTAAAATCCCTAGCCCTGCTACAATCAAAGACGAAGTAGTGGTTGTTGCTGGAGACTTAACTCCAAGTGATACAGCTCAATTAAATCGTCAATATGTTAAGGCGTTCGTAACAGATATCGGTGGACGTACTTCTCATTCAGCGATTATGGCTCGTTCATTAGAAATTCCTGCAATTGTAGGTACAAAAGAAATTACATCATTAGCTAAAGATGGTGATTTAATCATTATCGACGGTTTATCAGGAGATGTATTCTTAAACCCTTCTGAAGATGTAGTTGCTGAATACCGTGCAAAAGCAGAAGCATTTGCAGCTCAACAAGCTGAATGGGAAAAATTAAAAGATGCTGATACATTTACAAAAGATGGTCATCAAGTGGAATTAGTAGCAAACATTGGAACTCCAAAAGATTTAGAAGGAGTTATCAATAATGGTGCTGAAGGTGTTGGATTATACCGTACAGAATTCTTATACATGGATTCTCATGATATGCCAACTGAAGAAGACCAATTTGAAGCTTACAAAGCTGTATTAGAAGGAATGAATGGTAAACCTGTTGTTGTTCGTACAATGGACATCGGTGGGGATAAAGAATTACCATACTTACCTTTACCACACGAAATGAATCCATTCTTAGGATACCGTGCAATTCGTATTTCATTAAATGAACCTGAAATGTTCCGTACACAATTACGTGCATTATTACGTGCGTCAGTTTACGGTAAATTACGTATCATGTTCCCAATGATTGCGACATTAAACGATTTCCGTGGAGCAAAAGCATTATTATTAGAAGAAAAAGCTAAATTAGTTGCAGAAGGTGTTGCAGTTAGCGACGACATTCAAGTAGGGATTATGATTGAAATTCCTGCTGCAGCAGTATTAGCGCATCAATTTGCTAAAGAAGTTGATTTCTTCAGTATCGGAACAAACGACTTAATCCAATATACAATGGCTGCTGACCGTATGAACGAACGCGTTTCATACTTATACCAACCATATAATCCATCAATTTTAACATTAATTAAACATGTAATTGATTCAGCACATAAAGAAGGTAAATGGGCTGGAATGTGTGGAGAAATGGCTGGAGATCAAACAGCTGTTCCACTACTTGTTGGTTTAGGCTTAGATGAGTTCTCAATGTCTGCATCAAGTGTGTTAAAAACACGTAGCTTAATTTCTAAATTAACATTAGAAGATATGAAAGCATTAGCAGATAAAGCAATCAATGAATGTGCAACAGTACAAGAAGTTGAAGCTTTAGTTGAAGAAGCAGTTTCAAAACTATAATTTGAATAATAAGGAGTGAGAGAAATCTCACTCTTTTTTTGTTTGTTTCTGTGTTAAATAGAATTGTTCGAAAAATAGAACTTGTTTTCATTCTATGAGATTTTGTCGTTGCATGACCGTTTTTCAAAGAGTATAATGGGGAAAAATGTGTCAATTGAGGTGTTCTAATGAAAAAGGATCAAATATTTAGGTTAGTGTTTACAGCCATTTTAATTTCAATTATTATTTTACAAAGCTTTATTCCATTTTTAGGGAATTTACCATTATTAGTCATTGATATTACGATTATTCATATTACAGTTATAATCGGAGCTTGTTTAATGGGGTGGCAAACAGGGCTATTATTAGGAACTGTCTGGGGAGTATGTTCTTTTATTCGTGCATTTACTTCAGGAAGTGCCATTAGTTTGTTAGTCTTTACAAATCCTTTAATTTCAATTGTTCCTCGAGTACTAGTTGGATTACTTTCTGGTCTACTTTTTGTAGCATTACAAAAAGTTGTTTCATCTAGTCACTTGAGAATGGGGATTGTTGGCGCTTTTGGTAGTTTATTAAACACAACCCTAGTATTATCGCTAATTTATTTATTAGTAGGGAATCAATATGCTGAGAAATTACAAACAACTCGTGGACAATTGCCAGTATTATTAATGACCATTGTTGGGACAAATGGAGTTCCAGAAGCGATTGCATCTGCTATTATTGTACCAGTTGTAGGAGGAGTTCTCTTAAAATTAATGGAAAAACGGAGAGTGAAAAATGCTTAATCAAAAGAAAGTAGCCGTATATGTTACAGGTGGAATTGCAGCATATAAAGCTCTTTTATTCGTACGATTATTAGTAAAAGAAGGTGCACTTGTAAAAGTTGCAATGACTAAATCAGCTTGTCAATTTGTCTCACCGTTGACGTTTCAAGTTTTAACGAAAGAAAAAGTAATGGTGGATACTTTTGATGAAAATGATCCATCAGTTGTTCAACATATTCATTTTGCAGATTGGAGTGAATTAGCGATTGTCATTCCAGCTACAGCTAATACAATTGCAAAAATGGCTAATGGGATTGCTGATAATTTTGTGACAAGTGCATTATTAGCAACAACTGCACCAAAAGTAATCGTTCCGGCTATGAATGAACATATGTGGGAAAATTCAGCTACAGTTAGAAATTGTACCCAATTAAAGAAAGATGGTGTTCATTTTATTGACCCAGCAGTTGGTTTCTTAGCAGAAGGATATTCAGGAAAGGGAAGATTGCCTGAACCTGAGGAAGTCATCCAACAAATCAAAGATTTGAATTTATTTGATGATGAAGAGAAAACTTTACTAGGGAAAAAGGTTTTAATTACAGCAGGTGGAACAAAAGAAAGAATTGATCCAGTTCGCTATATTTCAAATGATTCTTCTGGAAAAATGGGATACGCCTTAGCAGAAGATGCAGTAAAAAAAGGAGCAGAAGTTATTTTAATTTCTGCGACAACAGTATTATCCGTTCCTAAAGGAGTAAAAATTGAGTATGTAGAATCTGCTAGAGAAATGCAAGGAAAAGTGTTGAATCATTTTTCATCTGTAGACATTGCCATTATGGTCGCTGCTGTATCAGATTATCGAGTAAAAGAGCCAGCTACTCAAAAAATGAAAAAAACAGATGATAAAGATGAAATTACGTTAACTTTAGTCAAAAATCCTGATATTTTAAAACAATTGGGAAGTTTGAAAAAAGAAGGGCAAACAGTTATCGGATTTGCT
>CAMYBO010000137.1 GCA_947254045.1 uncultured Granulicatella sp.
GTTAGGTCGTCGGCAGCGTCAGATGTGTATAAGAGACAGTTTTTTATTTATATGAGTAAAAATATCATTTTCTTTTTGATTTTGTATTTGTCTTTTTACTTGACAATATAATCGTTCATTTAATTCCTTTAATGAAATTCCTATAACATCCTGTCTTTGGAGTTTTTTCTGTAAATATGGATTTATCCATGTAATATTTTCATTTACATCATATAAGATCATACCTATTGGCATTTTTAAATAGGCATCCTGTTCACCTTTACGAATCTTATAAGCTAAATCAATTGCATATTCATGAATTTTTTTACTAATATGCTGAATTGAAAAGTATCCTAATATGGCAAATAAACATAACCAAAATAGAAATACAAATCCTAGCCATATATGGGTGACAAAACTCATCACACATAAAATACTTAAAAGGATAATAAAGGATCCTCCATAATATTTTACAGAAGGAATTTTTAGATAAGATGGAAGTTTTTCATACCATTCTTTAAAATGATTTAACATATGTTTATCACCATCTTTCTATATACATTTTAACATATTTTGAAGCTAAGGAATACCCTTCATGTTTTTTCAAAATGTTTCACGTGAAACATTTACTCCAACATCAGAGAAAAATTTCTAATGTTTCACGTGAAACATTTTGATAAAAAAAAGGACTGGAAAACCAGTCCTTTGTCTTTATTAATCTACTGTTGTGAATGGTAATAATCCCATAATACGTGCACGTTTAATAGCAACAGTTAAAAGACGTTGATATTTAGCACAAGTACCTGTTACACGACGTGGTAAGATTTTACCTTTTTCAGAAATGTAGCGTTTTAATAATTCTACATCTTTGTAATCGATATATGTAATGTGGTTTGCAGTGAAGTAGCAAACTTTTTTACGACGACGAGCGCCGCCACCTCTACGTTGTTGAGCCATTACGGTATCCTCCTTTTGATTAGAATGGTAAATCATCGTCAGAAATATTAATTGCTTCTCCATTCGCTAAGAATGGGTCTGCAGGAACATTTCCAAATGATGATGTAGGAGCACTTGGTGTGTTAAAACCACCTTGCGATTGATACTGATTTTGTTGTGAATAACCATTATAAGAATCATTTACTGGACGTTGTTCAGTAACATTTTTTGACTCTAAGAATGAAAAATTTTCAACGACTACTTCAGTTACATACACTTTTTGTCCTTGTTGATTTTCATAATTTCTAGTTTCAATATGTCCTTCAACACCAATTAATGAACCTTTACGAGTAAACTTCGCTAAATTTTCTGCAGCTTTTCTCCAAACTCGGCAGTTAATAAAGTCTGTATCTCGAGTTCCTTGTTGATTTGTATAACGGCGGTCACATGCAATTGAAAAAGTTCCAACTGCTACTCCATTTGGAGTATATTTTAAGTCTACTGGTCGAGTTAAACGACCTACTAACACAACATTATTGATCATAGTATCTGCTCCTTTCAAGATTTGTTTTACTTAATATTAAGCAAATGCTTCTACTTTAACAATCATATGACGTAAGATGTCATTGCTGATTTTAGCTAAACGGTCGAATTCGTCAATTGCTTTTGCATCTTCAGCAGTGATGTTCACTAAATGATAGATACCTTCGTGGAAATCTTTAATTTCGTATGCAAAACGACGTTTCGCCCAGTCTTTAGATTCAACAACAACAGCGCCATTGTCTGTTAATACAGCATCAAATCTTGCAACCAATTCAGCTTTAGCAGCTTCATCGATGTTTGGACGGATGATGTATAAAATCTCGTATTTTGATGTTTGACTCATTGACTGTCACCTCCTTATGGTCTTTTGGCTTATTCTTTTGAACAAGCAAGGAGAGTATTAATACTAATACTCACGTTCCGTTATTATAGCAGAAAAATTGCATTCTGACAACGATTTTGCATTATTTTTTTATATAAAAAACAGTACGCAGAATAATCCACATACTGTTTAAAAAATTATTTCCAAACTTCACGAACGATTTCGTCGATTAGTTTTAACTTATCCCATTGTGCTTCAATTGTTAAGATATTTCCTTCTTCTGTTGAAGAGAATCCACATTGAGGACTTAAGCATAGTTGTTCAATAGGAACGTATTGACTTGCTTCATTAATACGAGTAATGACTTCATCTTTATCTTCTAAGTCACCAGATTTAGAAGTAATCAATCCTAATACCACTTTTTGGTCTTTAATATAACGAAGTGGAGTAAAGTCTCCAGCACGATCACTATCATATTCTAAGAAGAATCCATCTACACGACAATGACCGAATAATGTCTTAGCAACTGGTTCATAACCACCACTAGAGAACCATGTTGAACGGAAGTTTCCACGGCAAATATGCATATTTACTACTAAATCTTCAGGTTTCCACTCAATTACACGGTTTAACACGTCTACATAATCACGAGCAATTTGTTCTAGGTCAAAACCACGTACTTCATAGGCTTCACGCTTATCTAAAGCACAGAATTCTCCCCAACTTGTATCATCTAATTGAATATTACGGCATCCTAAGTCGTAGAAGTATTGTAAAGCTTTACGATAGGCTGCTACAACATCATCATAGAATAATGCTTCATTATCTTTGTAACGATCAATTGGAACATAGTTTTTCTCACGTACTTGTGTAATTAAATGCAACATACTTGGTGAAGGAATCGTTAATTTTACCGGTGTATCTCCTGCATGTTCTTTTAAGAATTTAAAGTGTTTTACGAATGGATGGCTTTCTGAAAAATCAATTTTCCCAACAATGCGTAAAGTTTTTGGTTTTACATCTTTATCTTTGAATTGAACTGAGAAATGATCAACTTCTACTAATTCCACTCCATCTAAGTTTTCTAAGAAATCTAAGTGCCAGAAAGCACGACGGAATTCTCCATCTGTAATGGATTGAAGACCAAGCTCTTTTTCTTTTTCAATTAAGGCAATAATTTCTTCATTTTCTACACATTCTAATTCTTCAGCAGTAATTTCTCCAGCACTAAATTTAGCACGTGCTTCTTTTAATCTTTCTGGACGTAAGAAACTTCCTACGTGATCTACTCTAAATGGTGCTTGTTGTTTTGTCATAATACATTCCTCCTAAAATAAAAAATCCTTACAGTTTTCACTGCAAGGACGAAATCTCGCGTTACCACCTTGTTTTAGAATTATTTCGCAATAATTCCCTTATTGAGTATCTATTTACTCCTGCTATATCGGGCTACCCGTAGATATTTAATCATTCAATACCTAACACTCCAAGGCCATCTTCAAAAATTCTCTCTTAATCTCTTTTCACCTACCGAGACTCTCTAAACAAGTTTCCTTCTCTACTCACCTTTTCACAGTGCGTTTCTTTAACTGAACTTAGAATAACAGTAGAAACTGTTCTAGTCAATTATCTAATTATTATATACAGTTATAATTAATAACTATAATTAAAAATATAAAAACTCCATAGTTTTCACTATGGAGTCCAATATTATAAAGCTTTTTTCAATTTTCTTAAATAATATTCACCAAAGAATAGCCCTAGTCCATTCAGAATAACAAAAGCTACAGCACCTATCATATACCCAATATTTTCTGGAAGGAAGTGAATAATTGGGAAAGATACCACTATACAAAGGATTAAAAGGATAAATAAAATAAACATTAAAAATCCTAATAAAAATTTATTTCCTCGACTTTGTAATTCGACAATATTACTCCAATTCGGAACACGTAGACGATAGTCTCTTTCAAATCCCCAAGCTGATAATCCAAAACTAATCGAAAACCAAGTAACTATTACTGCTAACACTAATAAAATTGGCATGCGTAATACTAATAATACAATACTTAATAATAGAATTGGCACAGAAGACTGTGATAAAAATAAGACTTTGAATTTTTCACGAGCATATTTTTTCATATCAATTGGTAATACTTTTAAATATTCAAAATTATCT
>CAMYBO010000138.1 GCA_947254045.1 uncultured Granulicatella sp.
CGCTTTCCCTCCTTTACTTATTTAGCATTCCTATTCTAACACAGAATTCATAAAAGCCAAAATAAAAAAAGATTCCCATAGTAATATAGGAAAGAAAATTTCTTAAATGTTTCAAATTTAGAATGCAAAAAAAGAATAGACTTTCCAATAGTAGTATGGGTAATATAAGCCGAAGCCTCGGCTTATATTACAGGCAAATTCGAGACCCAAGGCTCGAATTTTAGCCATGAGATTCGCTTTAGCGAAGCTGCTGGCGTCCTAATGCTACTATGTTAAAGATAGTCTATTCAAATATTTTAATGTACTTCTTTTTCGTAAGCTTTCAAGTCTTTTAAGAAACTTGCCACAATTAGAATAATAATTAAACCAATTGGGAATGCTGCAATAATCGCAACAGATTGTAAATTATACATTGAATTTTCTGAGAAAATTAATGCAATCGGTAAAATAATAAACACTACTGCCCAGAACATACGAACACGTTTATCAGAATCGTGCGTATCTTCTAATGTCTTATAAGAATAAGCAGAAATCACTAAAGTTAACGCATCAAATGTTGTCGCATAAAAAGCAATCATTGTCACAGCTAATAAAATTAACCCTAATTGACTTAAAGGCATTGTATCAAAAATTTTTAAAATAATTCCTGCATAATCTGGATTATCTGTTACTAATCCACTAGAAATATCTAAACCATGTTTTAATTGTTGTGCTAAACCATAGTTTCCTAAAATAATAAATGAAGTAAATGTTCCAGCAATTCCCCAAGAATATGCACCTAAAATAGTTTGTTTAATCGTACGCCCTTTACTAATACTACCAATAAAGAATGGAGTTGCTACACACCAAACCATCCAATAAGCCCAGTAATAAATTGTCCATTTTTGAGGGAATGATGTTTCACGCAATGGATCTAACCAAGTTGATAATCCAATAAAATTTTGCGCTAAATTCCCAATTGAACTAAATCCAGTTTCTAAAATATAAACTGTTTCTCCACCTGCAAATAAGAAATAAGCTAATAAAGCAAAGAATAAATATGAACAGTAAGTCGCTAATTTAGAGACAGCTTTCATTCCTAATAGCACTGTTGAAGTATAAACTAACGCAATTAATAATAAAATAACAATTGTTGCTCCAGTTGAGTTTTCAAATCCAAAAACATGTCCCATTGCTGCTGATAATAAAGGAGTTGCTAATGAGAAAGTTGTTGCAGTTCCAGCAATCAAAGCAAAAATTGCAATTAAGTCAATGACTTTCCCCATCCAACCATCTATTTTATCTTTTAAAATAGGACGACAAGCTTCAGAGAATTTTTGTTTTTTAACTTTACGGACATGTAACATAAATCCAAATGCTACTGCTAACATGATGTAAAAGCCCCAAGTAATTGGTCCCCAGTGGAATAATGGAAATGTAGGTGCCCATCTTTGAATGCCTCCTAATTGTGCAACATAATCTTCATTTGCGTATAGTGCCCATTCACATAATGAATAGAATAAAATATCCGCAGCCATTGTAGAAGTAAAAATCATTACTCCCCAGTGGAAAGAAGTATATTCAGGCTTTTCTCCTTTTCCTAAAACAATAGAACCATATTTTGAAAAGGCTACATACATACTACAACTAAAAATTCCCACACCTAAAAGTGCATAATAAATACTAAATTGATCTCCTAGCCAAGTACGAATTCCACCTAAAATTAATGATGATTGTTCTGGAATGACTAAAAAGAGAACCCCTAGTAATAAAACTCCTAATAAAGGTACTATAGTAGATACCGAATCAATTTCTTGATGTAATCTTTTTTGCATGTTAAACTTCCTCACCTTCATCCAAGATACTTTGATAACTGGGATCTAACTCTAATAATTCTTCTAAATTATCGATTTCAACTATATCTGTTTTTTCCATTGGATAAATTCCTAATTCATATTCGTCTGGATAACAAAACATCGCAACATCGTCCCAATAAATTTGACGATTATGTTTTACATCAAATTCTTGTTCCAAATGTCGTGCTAAACGCTGTCCATCCTCTTTATTCCAACGAGAAATACTATATAATTGCCATCCTTTTTCTCCTCCAGTACGTGAACAATGAATGACTTTTTCCTGTTCATCTACAGTCATTAACCACTCATCTGTATGCCCTTCAGTCCATACACAGTTATATCCTGAATGAGTAAAGTCTGCATGAAGAATCTCTGGATTATAAATCAATTGATCGCTATCTAAAATAACAACATCTTCTAAATATTGTCTTGCCACATACAGTGAAGAAATATTATTACATGTATCATAATAAGGATTCTCGATAATTTTTAATCCTGGATATTCTTGTTCTAATGGATAAAATTGGTCTTTTAAATATCCAACCACGACATAAATTTCCGTAATCCCATTTTTATGTAGTGCCTGAATAACTGTATCAATCATTCGAACTCCATTTACTTTTACAAGAGGTTTAGGAGTATGGTTTGTAATAGGTCTCATTCTTGTTCCTTGACCTGCAGCCATTAAAATCGCTCTTTTAATTGTATTTGTCATAATTCTCCTCTTTTCACAGTTCCTCTAATGTAGATAATACTAATTTAGAATATTCTTTTGCATAGCGGTACTGACATAATGAATATTCCCCAAAATCAATTCCTAAACTTCTCTTATATTCGCACCAATTACTCCATAATAATCCAGCACTTGCAATATACGCATAAATTTTCGTACGAATCATTAGAGCAACTTCTCCTTTGAAGTATAAATCAATTAAATGATCCACTTGTTCTTTTGAATATAAGGAATAAATACAAAACATCGCAATATCAACGTGAGGATCTTGCATTCCCGCATATTCCCAGTCAATAATTCGAATGCCATTCTTCGTAAATAAGAAATTATCTGGAACTGCATCAATATGCACAAGAGTTTCTGTTTTATCTAATGTATCAATCCATTTTTTTAATTCAAAAATAGCTGCTTTTGTTTTTTCATAATCTTTAAAATAAGATTTTTCACCATTCCATAAACTTTCATAGAAATCAATTTGACCAAAAATATCAAAACGATGATCTACTGTTAAGTTTAATTCGTGGAATTCTCTTAGTTTCGTCATACAAGCTTCTACTTCACCCCAGTTTTCTGCATCACAGTTTGTAGCATCTTCTAAATAAGCTGTAATTTTATAGCCATTCTCTGGATTCATATATAAAACATCATCACAAATTTGACGATTTTCTAATGCCTGATAAACGTCAGCTTCTTCTTTTCGATTAATTAAATGATCCGTCCCTTCACCAGGAATACGCATAATATATTTTTGATTTTGACATTCAAATAAGAAAGAACGGTTTGTCATTCCCTTTTTTAAAACAGTAATATTTTTAATTTCATCAACTTCAACATTGAAACAATCTTGAATAATTGAAATGGCATCTGTTTGCAAGTTTGCAGAATTACCATCAATTTCTCGCAGTTGTTCATATGTATTAATCTCAATGAATTGTTTTGAATCGACTACTTTAGAAGGAATGATCCATTTATTTTTATCTTGTAATGTACATTCCCAAAATTCATGATCATAAGAAGGTTTCTTAGAAAACTCTTGTAATTTCTCTTGAACAGCTTTTGCTTCTTGTCCCATAACATAACAAAGACCAATCATTTGGTTGCCTTCTTCATCTTCATCTACCATGACTAATTCTCTTTTACGATTCACACGAACAGTACTTTCAACAGATGTTTCATCGCTAACCATATACCATGAATAGGGTTCAAAATCACTAAATGGATTTTCTTCTGCCCATATATCACAAGGAATGATATAAGTTTTATCCAAGGAAGATTTAATCTTACTTAATGCTGTCTCTTATACACATCTCCGAGCCCACGAGACTATTGCGCT